>DCBH01000088.1:0-5064 GCA_002313415.1 Flavobacteriales bacterium UBA1112 | reverse complement strand
ATCATGCACCCACGATGAGTCTCCGTTACTTCGTGAAATTCAAAGGTTGGAGCAGGCTGCGTTTGATGGAGACTCAATGAGGGTGGACATTCGCCAGTCGCTCATGATCAAATACGCGGATTTCGCGCGTCGGGAGGGGGGGCATGCTTTTGTACCTGAAGGATTGTTTCGGCGAGCTGATTTGTTGGTCTCTGCAGGAAAATTTGACGAAGCGATTCTTCAATTGCAAGATGTCCATGACGGCTTCCCCTCTTTTGACAAACGACCACTTTGTGCGTTTTTGGTAGCATTCATTTACGATGAGCATTTGAATGATCGGGAACTTGCCATTCGCTCATATGAACGAACGATAGCATTGCATCCAGAATCGCAGGAGGCGATCATGGCTCAACAGAGCCTTGCACTACTTCCCCCAATGAATTAGGACTAAGTTGTTGTAGCGAGTAATTTTCACTTTAAATCACGAACATGAGTCAGTTTCCTGCCGGCGTTTTAACAGGTTCTCAGGTTTCAGATGTTTGGGCGCACGCCAAAAAACATCAATATGCCCTTCCAGCAGTAAATGTCATCGGGAGCAACAGCATCAATTCTGTAATGGAGGCGGCCAAAATCGCCAGGGCTCCTGTGATCATCCAGTTCTCCAATGGAGGTGCCAGGTTTAATGCGGGAAAATCTCTTTCGTTGGAGGCGCAGGAATCCGCCGTCCTAGGCGCCGTTTCAGGCGCACATCACATCAATACATTGGCGAAGGCTTATGGTGTATCAGTGATTCTCCACACAGACCATTGCGCGAGAAAGTTGTTGCCTTGGGTAGATGGAATGCTCGCAGCGGGTGAAAGGCAGTTCGCGGCCACAGGAAAACCTTTGTTCAGCTCACACATGATTGACTTGAGCGAAGAGAGTCTGTCAGTCAATCTCGAAACTTGTGCGACTTACCTTGAACGCATGTCTGCGATTGACATGCATCTCGAAATTGAGCTTGGGGTCACTGGTGGCGAGGAGGACGGAGTAGACAACACTGACATCGACAGCAGCCGCTTGTATACTCAACCGGAAGAGGTTGCTGAGGCCTATGAAATGCTGCACAAAATCTCACCGAACTTCACCATCGCTGCAGCCTTCGGAAATGTTCATGGGGTATATCGGCCTGGCAATGTCGAGTTGCGGCCCAGCATTTTGAATGACTGTCAAAAGTTCATCCAACAAAAATTGAAAACGGTCGCGCAGCCAGTGGAATTTGTGTTTCACGGGGGGAGTGGTTCAAGTTTGGCGGAAATCCGCGAGGCCATAAGCTACGGCACTGTGAAAATGAACATTGACACGGACATGCAATGGGCTTTCTTGTCCGGGGTTAGGGATTACGTGCAAGCCAAGTCAGATTACCTCGCCACGCAAATTGGCAATCCAGAAGGAGAAGATGTACCCAACAAGAAGCACTACGACCCACGCGTTTGGTTAAGAAAAGGAGAGGAAGCTTTTGTCTTAAGACTTCTTCGGGCGTTTGACGACTTGAATGCCACAGGCAGTCAACTCAAATCAACATGAATGAGGGACAGCCCTGGCGGCCCTTCAGGTTGTCTGATTCAAAAGCTCAAAAAAAGCTAGAATCCCTTGCGCTGAAAAAAAAGGACATGGATGTGCGTCGGGCGTTTGAACATGACGCCTCGCGTGTTTCCTCTCTTTCTTGGGAGATGGAAGGATTGTACGTTGATGCTTCCAAGCAGCGGTGGGATTCCGAAGTGCTTGAGTGTTTGGTTTCTCTGGCAGAGGAAGCCGATGTCGCAGGAGCCATTTCGGATTTGTTCGGTGGTGTCAAATTGAATGTCACAGAAAATCGGTCGGTTCTACACATGGCTTTGAGGGGAGAGCTTGAGGATGGTTACAAATCCGAGGGGAAAGATGTCATGAGAGAGGTGCTCTCGGTTCGACAACGCATGTTGGCTTTTGTGGACCGCGTGCATCAGATGCATTCGCGAGAAGAGATTACAGATGTGATCAACATTGGCATAGGTGGCTCTGACTTGGGTCCAGCCATGGCGGTCAAAGCCCTTCGGCGATTCGCCTGTGGCCCTCGTTGTCATTTTGTGAGCAATGTTGATGGAGCACACGTTGCTTCGGTCCTTCAAAATCTCAATCCACAGACCACCATGATTGTCGTGGTCAGCAAAACTTTTACCACTCAGGAAACGATGGTCAATGCCCGCGTTGCGAAGGCCTGGCTCGAGTTCGGTGGCGGAGTGGTCTCCAAACAGCTCGTGGCTGTATCAACCAACATTGAAGGGACCCGTGATTTTGGCATTCCTGATGGCCACACCTTTGGTTTCGAGAATTGGGTCGGAGGACGTTATTCCATGTGGGGTCCGGTTGGATTGAGCGTTGCGCTGGCGGTTGGCTCCTCTAACTTTTTACAATTCCTTGCAGGTGGACGAGCTGTTGACCTCCATGTCAAAGACACACCATTGAATGTAAATGTGCCAGTTCTACTGGCCCTTCTAGGTCACTGGAATCAAAATGCGCTGGGCTTTCGTTCACATGCCGTTTTGCCCTATGCAGAGGATTTGAGCCGTCTGCCTGCGTATTTGCAGCAGGCTGACATGGAGAGTAACGGAAAAAGCATTGGGCGGGACGGTGTGCCCGTATCTTGGAATACGGGTGCCCTGGTCTGGGGCCAACCTGGCACAAACAGCCAACATGCCTTTTTCCAATTGCTTCACCAAGGAACAGAAATCCATCCCGTCGACTTTGTGGCATTCAAAACGCCAACAAGTGAGCACAGAGAGATGCATCGCATGCTTCTCGCCAATGCATTGGCTCAGGCTGAGGCACTCATGCAAGGGCGTGATGTTCCCGAACATGAACGTCATCGGTTTTTCCCGGGCAACCGGCCTTCGACATTTTTCTTATTTGATGATTTGGCCCCCAGGTCCCTCGGTGTACTCGTGGCATTGCATGAGCACCGAATATTCGTGCAAGGTGTACTTTGGGGAATTGCGAGCTTCGACCAGTGGGGTGTGGAGTTGGGAAAAGCCATGGCCAACGCCTTGTTGCCCGAATTGCAGGGACGTAGTGATGGTCATGTAGATCATGATGCGTCTACTTCAGCATTGTTGAAGAGGATGTTGTCGTGATTGAAGGCAACCTGGTCTTTCATCTCTTTAACGGCTGAAAGTGCATGGTGTTGTTCAATGTTGCTGGCATTTTTGTAGATTTAAGCCAATTGTGTCGCGACGAAAAGACGTTACGACCCGATAAAACCATTTTTGAATCGGGCCATGGCCCCATAATCTGTTTTCGATGAAGCATTTGTTTACTGCTGCTCTTATGGCTTTGGTCTCGAGCATGGCTCTGGCCGATTTTGTTGGCATGGAGTACGAAACCGTCGCTGAGACGCCCAATGGCACCACCTACAGGGTGTACGCCACATTTGACAATCCCACAGACGAACTCGTCGCGGTTTACGCTCTCGATACTGCACCTATGGTGGTGGGTGTTTCCACTTCTTTTTACCAAGATGCAGTAGGTGCCGTGCTGGCACAAACCATCAACCCTGCTTTTTACGGGGTGTTTCCTTCGTTGCAATACGACAGTTGGTTTACAATTGGATCAGAGGATTCAAATGGAACGAGTGACGTTCAGCAGGTCGGAATGGACGCGTACTTTGCGGACTTTGAAAACGGGGGGGGATTTACCATTGACACCTTTATCGGAGGTTCTTGGTTTCTACTTCCGAACCAAAGTGCAGATGCAGAAGCGGGTGCCGACGGTCGCGTTTTGGTTGGTCAATTCACCACTGACGGTGTAGTCAATTTGACGCTGAACTTTCAGTGGGACGACGAAGCAACAAACACATACAATTCGGAAGGCGTTTCCATCGTATTCCCCGAGGTTCCTATCCCGGGATGCACCAATCCCAATGCAGACAATTATGACGCTCTGGCCAACGAAGACGACGGTTCTTGCACCTTCGGCGGGGGGCTAAGTACGGGCTTGTCTTATGATTTGGTGTCGGCAGATCCGCTTGGGACTGGGGAAAGCACCTACCGCATCTACGCAAATTTCTCTTCGAACGACGTAGAGGTGACTGCGATGTACGGAACAGACACTGAACCCTGGGTGTTGGACGGCGACGCTCCCTTTTATCAGGACGCCTTGGGCAGTGACTTTGCAGGCCAAATCAACCCTCTGTTCTTTGCGAGCTTTCCAACATTGGAATTCGACACGTGGTGGACCATAGGCGCTCAACCTGGTGATGCTGATGGTTTGAACTCTGCATTTGACCCAGCATTGACTTCATTCGGAGACTGGAATGGTGGTGGAGATTTTGTGGTGAACACTTTCATTGGAGGGTCCATTTTCATCGTTCCCGGAGCAAATGGCCAAGGAAATCCCATCAATGGACGAGTTCTTTTGGGACAAGTCACCACCTCAGGAACGACAGATGCAACCATCAACTTGCAGTTCCGTGATGCCAACCAAGATTCCTTTTACGCATCGGGTATGACACTGACTTTCCCCGTCGCTGGTGCAGGCTGCAACGATCCTTTGGCATGCAACTATGATGAAACTGCTGAAGGCGATGCAGACTGCATTTTCCCTGCAGAATTTTACGATTGCGATGGTTGCGTCAACGATGCGGATGGCGACGGTGTTTGCGATGAATTGGAGGTGCTCGGTTGCACAGACAATGCTGCCTGCAACTTCAACATTGAAGCCACCGAGGAAGACGGTTCTTGCCAATCCTTGGACGCGTGTGGTGTGTGCGGAGGTGACAACAGCACCTGCTCTGGTTGCACCAACCCTGCAGCAGACAACTACGATCCTACGGCCCTCTTCGATGACGGTTCTTGCATCATCAGTGGTTGCACCAACCCAGCAGCTGACAACTACAATCCTGAGGCCAACAACGACGACGGCTCGTGCATCATCAGTGGTTGCACCAATCCTGTGGCAGACAACTACGATCCTGAGGCGAACAGTGACGACGGCTCGTGCATCATCAGCGGCTGTACCAACCCTGCAGCGGACAACTACAATGCTGAAGCCAACAACGACGACGGATCCTGC
>DCBH01000021.1 GCA_002313415.1 Flavobacteriales bacterium UBA1112 | reverse complement strand
GAGGTCCCCAAACCGACTGCTGTACTCGAAGCGCGAAAGTCCCCGACGATTTGACGGGCCTCACCAATGACGGCGATTCCATCAAATCCATTGTTTTTTGGTCGAAGTTTTGAGGGGCGATTCCAAGTTGCCATAGGTTGAATGCTTGGAACCATGACCTCGGCACTGTCGCTGACGACACGAACTTCCCAAGCATCGCGATCAAGAGGGAGGTGCCAATGCGTCGATTGAGGTGTTTGGGCGAGGACGCACGAGGTCCCCAATGCCATGAACAATTTCAAAAGTGCAAGACGCAGTCGCATCAGGCAACGCGTCGAGGGCCTGGATGAGAGGAGGAAGGGGATTTGGATCCCGTGGCATCTAAAGGTTCAGAAATTTGGGAGATGCCAAGCCCCAAACGAACCATGAAATGTGGCATAGAGGCAAGAGAAAAAGCCAATCCAAGCAGCACAAAAAATTGAGATGTCTCACTGATACCACCCCAGAATTCCGCAGGTTGGAAGCCTAAAAAGACAAACAACAGGGTGTACATCCATAGAGCAGCTGAGGTCAGCCTGTGCCCCCATCCAAGTTGCATCAACAAATGGTGAATGTGACGTTTGTCAGGAGTAAACGGAGATTGTCCGTTCAACACGCGTAGGGTGAACACGCGCAAAGTGTCGACCAGAGGTAAGGCAAGGAAACACATGGCTGCAGTGGGTTTCACGACACCGCCAAGATTGTTGGCTTCTGGGGTTTGGATAACCATCACAGCCATCACGTAGGCCATCAGACCTAGCAAGAGTGAGCCACTGTCGCCCATGAAGATTTTGGCGGGATTCCAGTTGAAGACCAAAAAACCAGCGAGACTGCCTGACAGAGCCGCGGCGACATAGGCCGTCATCATGTCTCCAGTCCAGAAAGCATAAATGCCAAATGCCGACACGGCGATGCAGGCGTAGCCTCCCGCCAATCCGTCCACGCCGTCAATTAAGTTGATGGCGTTGACGACGACAACGTATACAAACAGAGAGAAAACGGCACTGACCACCGAAGGGATTTCTCGTAAGCCGAAAAGGCCATCGAAGTGGTCGATTCTCAATTCCAATCCAAAAATGAGAAAGCCGCCTATTGCGAGGTGAACCAAGAGCTTTTTGCCTGCGCCCATGCCCATGATGTCATCTTTAAGACCCATGAAAAAGATGGGCACGGATGCGCCCAAGACCCCGAACCACCTCGAAGATGTCAAATCAAACACGTCGAGGAAGGCCAACGACACCAGCGAAGCGCAAAGCGTGGATGCAAACAACATTACACCACCCACCGTGGGAACGGATCGGTGGTGAAGTTTCCTCGATTCAGTCGGTTCGTCTACGAGGTGCTTTCTCTTGGCCACCATGATGAGCGATGGCATGCCAAAGAGGATCAACAAGAACGCCAAAATCGCGGGAATCATCAGGGAAGTCATGGTGAGGTAAAGGTAGTGGAGCCGGGAGTCATCCCCAGTTGATGAGACAGGCCCACGCGCAACCGTGCTCCCTCTGAAGGAAAGTTGGAGATGGCTGCCCCCTGCCAGATTTCTGCTCCCAGGGTCACGTGCAAGGGCCAAACGCGATGGAGGCAAAAGCCAAGCCACGCCTCAGCCACCAACAAGGTCCCAGCCATCGCGAAATTGCCCCCAGTTTTCCAGGATTCGTTCGTCCAGAGGAATTGGAATTCGTTGCGAAAAACGGCTTTTGTAAGCCCTGCCGGTCGAAGAACGGCAGACACTGGAGTGCCGGCATTTAAAAGGGAGATGGAGGTCCCCGTCAATTCAAGGAGTCTGGTGGTGCTTGCTGTGACAAACCAAGAGGGTTTGGGCCGCCATGTCGCAGCCAATCCCCAACCTTGGTGAGACGCCCACTCACCTGCGATTCGAATGTGATCGGATTTGGTGGTCCATGAGGTTGTCATGCTCAGCCATGGCCGCCAATCAAAATGATAGAGGGAGTCTTCCTCGAGTTCACCAATCCATGGACGCGCTCGCATGGCGCCACCAAGCATTCCAAAAGCCCATCTCGGCAATCCCTCCCATTGCAAATCTGTCCAGCACGCATCGGTTTGGCGAAAAAGGCCCTCTGTAGACCCTCCAACTGGTCCGCGGTCTGTTCCAGTCCATCGCGCCACCGTCGTTTTTGCTTGGATTTGTTCAGGTCGCACCCAGGCAAGACTTGCTCTTGGAAAAGACGTGGCTTGATCCGAAAAAGTGATTGGAGAGGGCAAGTTGCCCCATTCGAGTGGGGCGTAAGCGACGATGAAAGAGAGAGAGTCGCCCTGACTCGATACGCTGTTGCAACTGGATATGACTCGAGCACGCGCCACATCAACGCGTCCGTCCGATTTGATTTTGGCGCGTCCCCAGCCAGGCAAAGCTGTGATTTCTTCCATGGTGACAGCCTCCCATGCGCCGATGTACCCTTGCATTTCTTCGAGCGAGCCTTCTACCCGCCATATGCCGTCCAACTGAGCATCAAAGTGTGCGCCTCGCAAATTGTCTATAGTCAATGTAGGAGGACTTTGGGTCAGAGGGGACATGGTGCCTGACACGTGTCTCAGGGTGAACCAAGGGTCTAGATTTAAGGTCAGTTGCGGAGTATTCCAGGTCAAGATGTGGTTTCGCAAAGACCATGTCACATCTCCTGAATGTGGTCCGATTTCGGGTGTTAGATCGACCTCTGATGCATTCTGTCCCCTCGCCCAAAATGTGAGCACCATAAATCCAAGGGCCACCCTTAGGCCCGCGGTCATTGGCGCAGAGTTTCACTCAAGACCGATGCTTTGAACTCTTCGTAGACATCCCGAATGCCCGTCTCAAGAGGGATTTGACTCACCCATCCTAGTGCAGTCATTTTTGAGACGTTGAGCAATTTTCTTGGCGCGCCATCGGGTTTGCTCTTGTCCCAAGTCACGTTTCCCTCGTAGCCGACCACTTGAGCCACCATCTGTGCGAGGGATTTGATGGTCACGTCTTGGCCCGTTCCGAGATTGATCCATCCAGCTTCGTCGTGAACATCCATCAAATGCAAGCATGCGTCGGCCAGGTCATCGACGTGCAAAAATTCCCGCATGGGAGCACCTGTTCCCCAGCAGCTGACCTCGGACTCTTGGCGCTCCTTGGCTTCGTGAAAGCGTCGAATCATCGCTGGAAGCACGTGGCTGTTCTCGGGGTGATAATTGTCCCCTGGGCCATATAGATTGGTAGGCATGGCGCTGATGAAGTTGCATCCGTGTTGATGACGATACGCATCACACAATTTCATGCCTGCAATTTTGGCGATTGCGTAAGGCTCATTGGTAGGTTCCAAGGCGCCTGTGAGGAGCACCTCTTCAGCCATGGGTTGAGGCGCATGCTTGGGATAGATGCATGAGCTTCCCAGAAACAGCAATTTGTCAACATTGGCCATACGGCTGCCTTCAATGATGTTTGCCTGCAGGATGAGGTTGTCGTAAAGGAAGTCTCCTTTGTACTTGCTGTTGGCTTGGATGCCACCCACCTTGGCTGCAGCGAGGTAGACATGCTGCGGTTTTTCTTTGGCCAAAAAGGCGTGGACATCAGACTGTTTACGCAGGTCCAATTCCGCTGAAGTTCGCAAAATCAGGTTGGTGTGACCGCGCTTTTGGAGAGCCCTCACCAAGGCCGAACCGACCATCCCGAGGTGTCCAGCGACGTAAATGGGGGCGTCAAGTGTGAGATGCGCCATAGGCCTAATGTACAACTGGGAGAAGGCAAGGAACGATTCAACGTTGGTAACCGAACCAGCCTGAGTTAT
>DCBH01000065.1:1241-3816 GCA_002313415.1 Flavobacteriales bacterium UBA1112 | reverse complement strand
ATGATGTTGCTGGGTATGGGGCTTTACAAATCAGGAGTGTTGAGTGGTGGCATGGACCGGCGATGGAATGGCGGATTCGCGCTCATCGGCTTGACATTGGGCTTGGCAATCACGGGTTGGGGTTTTCAATACAGTCAAGCCCATGATTGGTCGATGGAAGTGTTTTTCATTGGCGGCTTCTTTAGGAGGTTGGGTATGGTTTTTCTCGTTTTGGGTTATGTGGGCAGCATCCTTTGGCTTTGCGAAGGCCCGGTAAAGAGTTGGCTCGAGCGTTGGCTCGCTCCGTTGGGTAGAATGGCGTTGACCAATTATTTGGCTCAAACCGTCATCTGCACCACCTTGATGTACGGCCACGGTTTTGGACTGTTCAGCTCCTTGGGTCGCGCGCAGTTGTGGCTCGTTGTCGTTCCCATATGGGTTGTGCAAATCTTGGCGTCGAAATGGTGGATGGACCGCTGCGCATTCGGCCCCATTGAATGGGGGTGGCGATCTCTAACCTATTGGCGCATTCAGCCTTGGTCACCATGAGGTAAGAAGATTTGATGCCGTCGTTCGTCATCCCATCTGCTCTGTGATGTAGATAGTTTGGCGGCAGGGCTGCCTTAAATTGTGCCAGTGATGATTCCACGTTTCCTTCTCATGTCTTTGCTGTTATTCGTCAAGGTTGTTGCCTCGGCGCAGGGCATATCCATTCACAACCCCCAAGAGCTTTACGACGATGAAGGAGGTTTATACGACCGTATGGCGTTGCGGGAGTTGAACGTTGATTTCGAAGACGAACAATACCACCAAATCCTCGTCGATGCGTTCTTCAACAATCCTTCACTTCGCATTCCTGCGACAGTAGAGTTGGATGGAGTTGTTTTGGATAGTGTGGGAACGAGGTACAAGGGAAACTCCACGTTTTGTTTGCCATATGAAATGGGGAATGTCAAGGTTCCTTACAACCTCGATTTCAATCATTGGATTCAAGGTCAAACCATCATGGGCTACAAAAAAATAAAGCTTTCCAATGCTTGGATTGACCCAACTTATTGCAAGGAATATTTGGCTAGTCGGATTTACAGAAAGTATTTACCTACGCCAGAAGTCAATCTGATTAGGTTAAAAACTCAAGGCGAATACACAGGGCTCTATGTGAACACTGAAAGCATCAACAAACAATTTTGTCAAAAGCATTTTGGCGAGGACGACGGCGTATTGTTCAAGTGCGATGGCGCTGGTGTGTTCTGCGATGAAAATGGAGAGGCCACCGATGGCGGAATACCCGACTTGCAGTACTTAGGTCCTGAAATTGACTCTTATTTGGATAGCTACACACTGAAATCAGGCGAAGGCTGGGAGGCCTTGGTAGATCTCATTGCAACATTGAATCTGAGTCCAGAAAATCTCGGGGAGAAGCTGAACATTGATCGGGTTCTGTGGGCCTTTGCGGCAAATACGGTGGTGAGCAACCTCGACACGTACAACGGTTACTACGTGCACAATTATTATCTGTATCAAGATGGACAGGGTCGCTTTCAAATGATTCCATGGGACCTTGACAATGCCTTTGTGGGAGGCGTGATGGGCTACAGTTTCTGGAACCCAAATGAGGTCTATCATTTTGATCCTTTTTTCTCAGGTTTTGACCCTTCTTGGGACATAAGGCCATTGACGGATTACGTCTTCAACCATCCACTGTATCGAAAGCAGTACCTCGCACACATCAGAACGATTTTGTCGGAATCCATGGACTTGCTTGCGCTTGAACAAGAGGTGGCCACGATGCAGTCCATCATCGAAGGAGCAGCAAGCCAAGATGGCAACAGCTTGTTTGGGATGAGTCAGTTCTCAAACAACGTTCAAAATGCGTTTTGGGCTGATTGGGGTTTTGGTGGAATCTTGAGCACCGTCGGGGCGCGAATGGATTTTCTGTACTCCCATGCGGAAGTCGATGTTTTGGATCCGACAATATCTGCCGTGCAAGCAGTCAACGGTGTCATTGAAGCATCCGTCACAGATGCCTCAACAGTGGAATTGCTCTGGACAAACAATCTGAATGGTGCCGAATTTGAGTCAGTTGAAATGGCAGACTTGGGTGTCGCCGGCGACTTTCAGGCGGGAGACGGTGTGTACACCGCGTCCATTCCTTTCGAGGCCAATGAGGAGTTTTTGTTTTACATCCGAGCGAGCAACCAAGAGGCAATGAGCTTAAAGCCCGCTCGCGCTGAATATGAGTACTACATCTATGATGCGTTTGCCACCACTGACCTGACAATGTTGAATGTGAATTCAGATGATCGTTGGACCATTGCACCTAATCCTGCTCGTGAGACCATTCGACTCGTGAATTGTCCCGTAAATACGCGGATTTGGGTCAGGGACATGCAGGGGAGACTCGTCCAAGAGATGAACTGGAGTGGTGCTTCCGTCAACGTTGGGGAATGGAGTCGCGGCATGTACATGGTCTCATCTGAAGATGGATACACCACGCGTTTGATGGTTCGCTAGGAAGTACTGCTTTTTGAATTGGCCGGTTCATGCGTTTTCAAGGCCATGAAAAAACCCAGACCGTGAAGTCTGGGGTTTTCCA
>DCBH01000065.1:0-853 GCA_002313415.1 Flavobacteriales bacterium UBA1112 | reverse complement strand
TATGCGCTTAATCTTCTAGGCAACGAACGCTACAACCTGTGACCGCCCAATATTCGGACCTGTTGAGTTGATTTGACCCTGAACTGAGTGTGCGTTGCATCACATCACCGCTGGATGTGGATGTGGAGGTCCAGTAGGTTCCATAGAAGTTCAAGCTGTAAGTGTTGCCATCGGGCCAAGCATGGCCTCCTCCAGAACCATTGAAGCCATAGTCGTCGGTGCCATTGCCATTTTGGGCCCAGCCCGATTCCGACTTCAATGCTTCACCCATGCGCTTGCCGTGTCCAGCAACGACCAAGTAGGACTCAAGTTCCATCCAATCCAACTCTGTGGGCACATGCCATCCGGATGGGCACAAACCTCCATGTTGAGATGTGGTTGCAGCAATTCCATTGTAGAGGTATCCCTGGGCATTGAAAGTTGATGTTGCCGCATTGTAGCTCGTACGTGCCGGACTGTTCAAATTTGGAAAATTTGAAGCCGTTTCCTCTGGGATGATGGTTCCATCACCGAACACTGTCGTTCGAAGGTTTGCCGCGAACCAGCATTGATCTCCAATCGCAACAATCGGGTAGTCGTAATTGTCAAAACTCAGACTTGAAACGCAATCGGCAGTGGTTGAAGTAGGGTCATATTCACAACTTCCATCGTCGACAGTTGCCGTGGGGTCAAAATTCAAGGCCTCGGAATCCGTGCACCCGGCGCAGGTGAGAAAGTCACAGGATCCATCATCTACAATTGCATCTGAGTTGAAGTTACAAGCGTTGGGATAGGTGCATCCCTCTTCCTCCCGACAGCCCAAGAAGACCACGAACAAGAGAAATGTAAATGCGAGCGAAAAGTGTTTCATGCC
>DCBH01000083.1 GCA_002313415.1 Flavobacteriales bacterium UBA1112 | reverse complement strand
GTCCCAATACTTTTGGTCATATCGGCGCCATTTCGGGGGAAGCAGTGTTTGTTCGACGTGATGATAGTCGCCTGTAGCGACCACCGCCGCCGCCGCGATGCGTCGGCCATTGTTGAGTACCACGCCCGATGCTCGATCGCCATCATCAAGGATCGCTGCAACCTCGGAAGAAGTTTGAAATATGACACCTTGACGCTCAGCGACCCTCACCATGGCTTGTACGATTTCATTCATGCCACCCATGGGATACCAAGTGCCGAGGCACGTGTCAGCGTAATTCATCAGGGAGTAAAGCGCAGGAGTGTCCTCGGGTTTGGCTCCCAAGAAGAGTACCGGAAACTCGATGATTTGGAGGAGCTTAGGGTGGGTGAAATGCTTGCGAGCAAAGGCACTGAAAGACGTGAACAGAGACAGTCTGGTGGCATCGACCACCGTTTGCCACTCCGCGAATTCAAGTGCGTTGTGTGCAGGCTTGTTCACGAATTTGTTCATGCCAATGTTGTACTTCACTTCAGCTTCTGCCATGAAGTCTTGAAGTTTTTGGCCGGCACCTTTCTCGATTCGTTCAAAGACCTCGGCCAAGGCATCGAGGCCCGCTGGAATTTCGAGAGGTCCGTCGTCAAACCAGACTGTGTAGGATGGGTCGAGACGAACCAAATTCATTTCCTCATTCACATCAGCTCCAAAATCTGTGAAATAGCGTTCAAATACGTCGGGCATCCAATACCAACTCGGACCCATGTCAAACGTAAATCCCTCCGCGTCAAACTTCCGAGCACGACCTCCAAGCGTGTCGTGTCGTTCCAAAACCCGCACACGGTGTCCTGCCTTGGCCAAGTAACTTGCCGTGGCTAGACCTGCAAAGCCAGCCCCGAGAACCAATACTTCGTCAGTGGATGAAGTGGATGTGGCATTCATTGGGATTCGTTTTGGTGGTTAGAACAACCACTCTCATGGGGACGTTGTTCAACCATCACCGCCCTGAAGATAGGTGGAATAAGACGCCTTGAATGGGGAATGAGTGAATTAATTTTGAGAACGAGTTCTGGTTGCGCTGTCATCCTTTGCCCGACTACCTTTGTGGCATGGCTCAGCAAACCTTCTCGAATTCTCAAGAACCGTTAGATCTTTTGGCTTTTGGAGCTCACCCCGATGATGTGGAATTGTCTGCAGGCGGGACGCTGGCCAAGCTGGCATCACAAGGAAAGCGATGCGCCATCGTGGATTTGACTCGAGGCGAGTTGGGGACTCGGGGTTCTGCGGAAATTCGAGATCAGGAGGCTGCTGCATCGGCAGCGATTCTAGGGGTCGTGTACCGCGAAAACTTGAAACTTGCGGATGGGTTCTTTTCAGTGGATGATGCCAGTTTACGTCAGGTCATATCAGCGATTCGACGCTTGCGGCCTGCTGTTGTGTTGGCAAATGCTATGAACGACAGACATCCTGATCATGGTCGTGGTGCTGATCTTGTGGCACGTGCTGCATTCCTCTCGGGACTTACCAAAGTCGTGACGGGCACCAAGGATGCGCCCGAACCGGCGTTCCGCCCCCGAACCGTCTATCACTACATTCAAGATTACGACCGCACTCCAGATGTTGTCGTGAACGTCACAGGGCACCTCGCCACCAAATTTGAAGCAATCCTGGCCTATGGCTCGCAGTTTCATGACCCCAATTCAAAGGAACCAGATACGCCCATCAGCTCTCCCGAGTTTCTCGACCATGTGAGGGGCAGAGCGATTTCCTTCGGGCGTCCCGCTGGCTTTTTGCACGGCGAGGGGTTCGAGGTTCGGCGACCAATCGGGACTGATTCGCTCTTGGATTTGATGTGACAGCTTCAAGTTGATTGAAGGTCGATTTCAAGTCAATCTTGAAGCCAAAACCGTCTGATACACTTTGTTGTAGGAAGCCCCCACGGCCCCTGGGCTGAAGTGCTTCTTGGCGTAATCCCTCAATTTGTCTGTCGACCAAGAGGCCTGTCTCACTTGATTCCAGGCATTCATCCAATCTGTCGCAGTGGCATCTTTGGGGAGCAGAAATCCCCGTTCACTCAAGCCAGGGGAGAGGTGCTCCTTGATGCCACCGACATCGGTACTCATGATCGGAAGGCCACATGCCCAAGCTTCAGGAATCACGCAAGGAAAATTTTCTTTCCGGCTGTTTAAAACGAGTACGTCATGCCTTTGCATGTGTTTGACAACTTCTTCAGTATTCAAAGGGCCGGTGAAGGAAATGTGGTCTGTCAGTCCGTGGTCGTTGACCCACGACTTGTAGCTTTCGAGGCCAGCTTTTTCTCCACCCACGAAGGTGGCTTTCAGCTTTTTGTTTTGGTCAAAGATGGGGGCGAGCGCAGCCAGGAGACCGGCAATGTTTTTTTGATCGTCATTCATCGAGCTGACGTGAAGAATGCGTTCAGGGGCATGTTTTTCCATCCGTCTTCGCGCGTGGCCTACAGGCACACCAGCAAGGGTCTCTAAGGTCGCAGGCTTGAAAATATCGGTGTCTACAACGTTGGGAACCACATGCACGGAAGCATCCATGCCAGGTGCGGCAATGGTCATCGCCTCGCCCAAATCTTCACTCACTGGACATACGGCATCAGTACGCTTTAGTACGTCTCGAATCACCCGGCGACGCCACCACGGCACTGATTTGAAGTCGTGGTAGGCAGTCCAATGTTCCGTCAATACCACGGGGACCTTCCACTTATGAGCCCAAGCCACCGCAGAGGAGCCAGCAGGATGAGAGACGTGCACGTGCACGACATCCGGTGTCCAATCCATATTGGATGCAACACTTGCCATCGAACGGGCGACTCCGACCAATTGCGGTCTTGTGGCTTCGTGATACAGACGACGCACGGTCCACGTTTGTCCATGCATTTCACGAATCTCCGTCCCATTCTTCTTCCGCATTTTCAAAATGTTGCTCATTGAACCTTTGACGGGAATGGGTGCCCACACTTCCACGTCACAAACCTTTGCGACCGCCTCAATGTGTCGCTCAACAAAGTTTCCAAGGCTGAGGTGCACTTCGGAGGGATACCAACTTGCAACGTGAAGAATTTTGAGTCGTGAACTCATGAATCAAAGGTCTAAAGAAGTCACCAAGGGAAGCACCTGACATTGGGACAACTTAAATATCTTTGCGCTCCCTCTACAGTCCATTGTGGCTCAACAGGAGGTTTACGGTGGCTATAGCTCAGTTGGTTAGAGCATCGGTTTGTGGTGCCGAGGGTCGTGGGTTCAAATCCCATTAGCCACCCACTCAATGAGCCCCGCACGAAAGTGTGGGGCTTTCTTTTTGGGAAAAAGCTCACGCAATCAAGTTGTTGTGAATAACCGGCCTTTCGTATTCCATGAGCCTTGTACCCTTTCGTGCCGGCCATGTCTTTTCAGATGCTCGCTCCCATGCCGCCCCCTTACCTTTGGCCCATGCACCAAAAATTGAATCGTTTTGCACTCACCTTCGTGAGCTTGGCTCTAGCCGTCCCGTTCGCCTTTGCACAAATTCCATGTGTGGATGGTCTCGCTGGAGGGTATCCATGCCAAAACATCAATCTCATGGGTTTCCTCTCCAATGACGAAGTGGGCGGAGGAGACATGAATGACATTTGGGGCTGGGTCGATCCCTCAGACAATTCAGAGTATGTCATCCTGGGAAGATCCAACGGAACGACCTTCATCGACATTTCTGATCCAGTCAACCCCGTGGTCATCGCCAATTTGCCGACCAACACCGTGTCTTCCCTTTGGCGAGATGTCAAAGTCTATGACAACCATGCATTCATTGTGTCGGAGGCAAGTGGTCACGGCATGCAAGTGGTGGATTTGACTCAACTTGGCACCATCGAAAATCCACCCCAAGAAATTGAGGCGGATGCCCTTTACACGGGTTGGGGGAATGCCCACAACATCGTGATCAACGAAAACACGGCACGCGCCTACGGCGTCGGAACATCCACGTTCGACGGGGGGCTCCACATCTTAGACATCAGCGATCCCCTCAACCCCACGCTCATCGGTGACTTCGCGGAAGATGGGTATACTCACGACGCCCAAGTAGTCACTTATTCGGGCCCCGATGAGAACTACTTCGGACGGGAAGTTGCGTTTTGTTGCAATGAAAATACAGTGACGATTGTCGATGTAACGGACCCAACCGACGCCACCATGATAAGCTCTTCAGGGTACGCGGGATCGAGCTACACTCATCAGGGCTGGCTTACTGAAGATCAGCGCTTTTTCATGAGCAACGACGAGCTCGATGAGCAGGACTACGGAGTAAATACGACGACGTTCATATGGGATGTGAGCGACCTTACGGACCCTGCGCTCATTGGCACATTCGTGAGTGAATCGTCCGCCATCGATCACAACATGTACGTGTTGGATACACTCATGTATCAGTCAAATTATCGCGCAGGGCTTCGCGTCCTCGATTTGTCTGACATTGAGAATGGCGAGCTTGATGAGGTGGCATTTTTCGATGTGTATCCTTCCAACGATGCGCCTCAATTCAATGGTTCGTGGTCCAATTATCCATATTTCCCCTCGGGGGTCATCGCCGTAACCCACATTGAAGAAGGCGTATTCTTTGTCCAGCTTTCGGACACCATCATCAATTTTGGATGCATGGATGAAGCGGCCTGCAACTATGACTCCGAGGCTGTCGAGGACGATGGATCCTGCATTGCATTCAATGTCTGCGGCGAGTGCGAAGGAGCGGAGCTGTTTTGCGTGGGTTGCACCGACGAGGATGCTTGCAATTATGCTGCTGAAGCGACCATCGATGACGGCACGTGCTTCGACATTGCTCCTCCTCTGCCTCAAATGGCCATCCAGACAGTCGAACCAGTGACCTTCACAGCGGAGTCAGGTTCATTCTGGTTTGAGACGCAAACCTCTTTGAACCCCTTGGCTGTCTCAGAGACATACACGATGCCGCTGTTGACAGAAAATGGATCCGTTTGGGTGTCTCATTCCAATGCAGAATATGAGGTCAATGGCGGCAAACTGGCGCCCGACTTCGACAACGGGCAACATCATACCAACAACGCTTACAGTTTGGTATTTGATGTTTTTCAAAGTGTGCTTTTCGAATCGGTGGAGGTGTATTCAGAGGAAGGAGGCTCCCACACGATTGAAATTTT
Source organism: Flavobacteriales bacterium UBA1112 (assembly GCA_002313415.1). Classification (GTDB taxonomy): domain Bacteria; phylum Bacteroidota; class Bacteroidia; order Flavobacteriales_D; family Sanyastnellaceae; genus UBA11663. Next base: position 2,098 of record DCBH01000083.1, on the reverse strand, counting down.
CGACAATTTTGGAACGTTGGTGGTTTCGGCAACGCAGGTTTTGACTGAAGGTCAAAATGTCTTCAACTTGAATGTGGAACTCGATGCCGGGGAAGCTTATCAAATACGATCTGGCAATGAGGCGCCTTTCCTTTGGCGTGATGACAATGGAGCAGACGTGAATTTTCCGTACGACGTTGGATCCCTGGCGAGCATCACTGGAACCACCATTGATGGGGAAAATGAATTCACCTATTACTACTTCTACTACAACTGGACCATGTCTTCCTTGAACCCGTGCTTGTCTGAACGGACAGAGTTTATGGTTGATGTAGAAGAGGTGGAAGGGGTCCAAATCGTGCAGGCGCAGCGCACCCTGCTGAAGATGATTGACCTTGCCGGCCGAGAAATCAAAACGCCGTCCAATCAATTGGTGTTCCTCCTGTTTGACGACGGCAGCTCAGAAAAACGCTTTTTTGGAGAGCGTCAGTAGGTGGATTTGGCCTGCGTAAATACGTAGAGTAGGAGGTGGGTTTTTTTCTTGGAGTTCAGTTCGGAGGGTCCTGTATAGATGTAGGTGACTTCAAGCTCAGGGTGGTCCTCGACAAAGGCATTGACGGTCCGCTCCCAGACCACCTTGTCTGCCAGAAATGGAAAGTCAAATTTCCATATCCCATTCACCACTTCCTCGCCAAGAACAGGCTTTGTCCCCGCATCGAAAGTGGATTGGGAAAAGTTGCGAATGGACCATGTTGCGGCCAGAGTCAGGCACAAGCCAGTCACGAGGGCCCACTTGGTCGCGCCCAAAGACAGGGTTCGTTCGGTTTCTGACGCAAAGAATTTGAACAGGATCCAAGAGCACAAAAGCACCACCCAAAAGAGACCGTGCTCCAAAAGTTGAAATCGGTCCCCAAACACTTGGTCGGCAATTGAAAACAACGAAAAGAGTCCCATGGAAGTGAAGATGCCTCGAAAAAACCAAGCCTCGGATTTCGCTCCGTTGCCTTGCATCAGGGCCCAAAGTGCCGCACCATACATCGTGAAGTTGAGGGCCTCCAAGCCAGAAACCCCAGCAAGTGCAATTGTTGCATAGAGAGGGTCTTGAAGCCCCAGGGAGGCAAAAAATTTGACAAACAGGGCAAAGAAGTCTTTGCCTACCCACAGGTGTTGGACGTCAGGAATGATTTTGTCCATCACGCTCAATCCCCAAAAAAGCGTCCAAAACAACAAGATGGCGCTTCGCATCAGTTTGTGCTCTTTCATGGTGTGTCGTCAGTTGAAATGTAAAAAATGAGGGCATCAGCCTTTTTTAGCCTGAGAGGTTTAGGCACGGTATAGATGTGATCAATGAACTCGTCTGGATGATTTTCCTGGAATTGGCGAAGCGTTTCTTCAAATACGGTGCTTCCCCCGAGGAATGGAAATGACACCTTGTAGAGGTGGTCACCGACTTTCACAGCTTCGAGTGCAGCGGTGCGTTTTACAAAGCCAGACTCGTTGTAAGAAAAAATGGAAGCGCTCGTGACCAAAATGAGTGCAATCGCAATTGACATGGGGCCTGTTGGAATTCGGTGAAAAATTGAAGGCAGTTCAACGTGTTCAAGTTGAATAAAGGTCACCCAAGAGACAGCTGCAATGAACCAAAATAGCGTGTGCTCGAGCAGTTCAAAGCGGTCACCGAACCAGTGATCACCGATGGAGAAAAAGGTAAATGTGCCAAGGGTCAAAAGGATTCCAACAAGAAACCAGCTTCGCGCCTCTTCTTCACGGTGCGATCGGAAATGATACCATGCTCCGGTGCAAAATACCAGGGCAAACACCTCGAGTGCAGCAGCCACAACGAGTCCGGCATCTGCCACCCACGGTGACTCAAGGCCGGCTGATTCAAAGTATTTCTGGAATTGAGCGAAGCGATCTCTTCCGACCCACAGAAAGTGAGCCCCTCCGATGACTTTGTCCATGACATTCAACAGCCAAAACAAGGTCCAATAGGCCAAGATGCCTTCTTGGATCCAACGTGTCGAGGAGGAGATGGGCGAGGTGGATGTGTCCATGGATGCAAGGAAACACAAAGCAGGCATCAACACAAATTCGTCGGTTTGCCGAAATCAATCAGTCA
>DCBH01000038.1:22061-49504 GCA_002313415.1 Flavobacteriales bacterium UBA1112 | reverse complement strand
CGCTGTCAGACGAATTGCCCCTTGACCGCTTGCCCCTCAATGAGTAGAAAATTCAGACCCGAAAGCACCTTCCAACAAGGTCAAAAATCCATTTGACGGTTTGGAGGACAGCCCCAGACGCACCATTCCCGCCTCCATGTGCAAATGCAATTCGAGTCCGTCTCGATTGGTGCAAATTTGCCAGCGCGTGGCATCCGAAGCACAGGGAACACCATAAACTTCCAAGCGGACTCGGAAATACAAGATGCCTCCATGTTGCGTCCGCTCAAAGTTTGCCCATTTGACATCCGAAGTCTCTTCAATCATAGAAGACAATTGAGCTGGACCGTCGAGCAGTCTCATACGTGGACTGCCTGAACGCTTCCACCAAGGCAATGGTTTGCCGGAGATGGCATAGACCTCCTGCCATCGGTCGGGGTCAGCGTATGTCAAGTTCCAAAGCATCCGAGCTCCAAAGGGTTTGATATTTTCCGTCACCATCATACATCGTTGCCTGACGCTGCGTATCAAATTTTCGGTTGGGTCGAGGATCATTGCCTACACCTGCCACATAGATCCAATTGCCCGCGTTGCTCGCGGGATCGTAGTCAAGCAAACAGTGCTCAAACCAGGACGCACCCAAACGCCAATCAATGCCTAAATCATGGACGAGGTACGACGCGACGTTTTGGCGACCGCGGTTGCTCATAAAACCAGTTCGGGCGAGCTCTCTCATGTTGGCATTCACGAAAGCATCTTTGGTTCGGCCGTCTTTCCATGCCTCAAAAGGGTGTTTCTGTGTTCCGCGATTGGGACTCTCTGGTTTCAACGCCTTGCCGTGAAAGATGCGAGAACCGAATTTCATGGCAATGAACCTAAAATAGTCTCGCCAAATCAACTCAAACACAAGCCAGTATGTGCTGTCGTTGGCTTCAATTCGGTCTTCAAAGCGATACACCTCACTGGCAATCCGTCTTGGACTGATGCAACCATGGGCCAACCATGGACTGAATTTGCTGCTGTAATCGGGGCCGACAAGTCCATTTCTCGTTTTCTTGTAAACCGCAAGCTTCTTGGTATCCCAGAAATAGTGCTTGAGGCGTGCCCTTGCCTCAGATGCACCACCCTTGAAAGGCAAGACGCTGCGACTGTCTGCGGTTGGCATCGTCTGTCCCGAGCGATCAAGGATGGAATTCAATGAGGGCAACTCGTCAGACTTCAACCCATTCGGGCAAGACAGCGAGACCGGGGCTGGAATGCACTCGCGCACTTCGCTGTGCTTCTCAACCTTTTTGCGAAACTGGGTAAAAATGTCTGGTATGTCTCCAATGTCCATGGGCAAATCATCGGGGTGAAAGAGCGTGTGTCCCTCGACCCATTGACAAGAACCGCCCACACCACTCACAGCGGAAGCCACAGCCGTCTCAATGTCCATCTCCTCGGGAGTATGCTCAGCTTGAGCTGTCAATGTCAAACAGGACCACTCCTTCATCAAGTTGGGAAGGATTTTTTCAGGAAGCCCTTGACGAATGACCAAGCTTCCGCCAAGTTCCTCTATGGCCTTTTTTAAATCCGCGACGCTTTCCAACAAAAACCTTGTTCGATGGGGGCCCGTTTTGACATGTCCCCAGCGATCGGTCCCCCAAAAACGATCATCCAAAATGACCACCGGCAACAGCTCGTCACCCCGCAGTGCCTCAGACAAGGCGGGATTGTCGTCTAGTCGTAGGTCGTTGCGAAACCAATGAAGGGTGCGTGTTGAGCTCATGTCACAGATGTTCGAGATTGGCGAGAACTGCATCTCCGCGATCCAAAAGCGCTTGTTGCTTTGTCGGGGGCATTTTATCCCAAGTGCGGTAGACCATACCGATGCGTGGGTTGCGTTCGAGTAGGTCTCGATTACGAGCATGGAAGTGCCAATACAAGCTGTTGAAGGGACAGGCATCATCCTCGGTTTTGGCCTGTCTCTTGTATTTGCAGGAGTTGCAATGAGGCCCCATTTTATGCATGTAGTTCGCGGACGACACGTAGGGCTTGGTTCCCACAATCCCCCCATCTGCAAATTGACTCATGCCACGCGTGTTGGTAATCTCCACCCACTCAATGGCATCGATGTAGACCCCTAAGTACCATTCATCGACCTCTGTGGGATCAATTCCTGCAAGCAGGGCAAAATTACCCGTCACCATCAGACGCTGAATGTGGTGGGCATAAGCATGCTCAAGGGTTTGCCCAATGGCGTGTTGCAGACATCTCATTCCCGTTTTCCCTGTCCAAAACCACGATGGAAGCTTGCGGTCGTGCTGAAAGAAATTGAGTCCTGCATATTCAGGCATGTGCGCCCAATACACCCCTCGCATGTATTCTCGCCAACCCAGAATTTGACGAATGAAACCCTCGGCCTGCTCGATGCTTGCATGCGTCGGATCCTCTCGCCACTTTTGTTCAACCGCAGCAATCACCTCCTTTGGGTTCAACATCTTCACGTTCATTGCGAAGCTCAGACGACTGTGGTACAAGGTCCAACTGTCTTCAGTCAGTGCATCTTGGAAATCGCCAAATCGAGGGAGCAATTCCTCCACGAAGATGTTCAACAAGGCCAAACTCTCTTCACGTGTTACGGGCCATCCAAAGCGTTCTGGCTGCACTTGCCCCACAGTCTCAACACCAGCATTTATGAGCTCTGCGTGTAAAATTGTCACGTCTCGTCCCCACAGATATGGTGCTGGCGGCACATGACCTTTGGGCAATTTTTTACGGTTGTTTGCATCGTAGTTCCACTTTCCTCCCTCCGGTTGCCCAGATGCATCCAACAAGACATCGTGTCTTTTCCGCATCATTCGGTAGAAGGATTCCATGAGGTACTGCTTCTTGCCTTCAAAATGCGTGGCCAAGTCTGTACGAGATGTCAGAAAATGCTCCGTATCGTCCATGGAAAAGGACACTCCCAACTCGTCGGGCCAAGTATTCATGGCCTCACGAAAAAGAGCATCCAGCCTCCACTCGTCCGGTGCCTGTACTCGCACATCAGTCGCACCCGACTCACCGACCAGATCTCGCAAAACATCCATCATGGGTCGGGTGGCGTCAGGATTGTCAATGGTGAGATAGTGCAGGTGGTGACCCTCTTCAATGCGCTCCCGGGCGAAGCTTCTCATTGCAAGAAAATAGGCCAGCACCTTCTGCACGTGATGACGGGCATAATCCGTTTCCTGTCTGCATTCCATCATGACCGTCAAAACGTCGTCTTGTGGTTCATTCCACCACGAGTGTCGCGGATTCAACTGGTCACCTAACAACAGGCGAAGTGTTTTGGCTGGCTTAGGCTGAGTAAGAGGTGCAATGGACATCGTGGAGGAATAACACCACTCGAGTCCTCATGTTTCCTCCATTGATGACGATCTGTTCCGCCGGCAACGTTCGCTGCAGTGTTTGACATTTTCCCAATCACGCATCCACTTCTTTCTCCACGAAAAAGGCCTCCCACATGTGGCGCACATTTTCTCAGGCAAATGAGGTTTCTTGTGAGCCATGAGTTTATCCCTTCACACCCTGCAACGCACGGAGTTCAGACCACGACATGGGAACTGGAGTTGCAGTAACTCTCTGAGGAACATCCGCATCACTCAGAAACTGTAGGACCAATTCATTGAAAAGGTCAGGTGCCTCGATGCTGCACACATGGCCACAGTTCTCAATCACAATGAGACGCATGTTTCGCTGGATTTGAGTAAAATGCTGGGCCGCTCGAAAAAAAATGTGGTCCTGATCTCCCATGACCACCAAGCCCTTCTTCATGACCGGCCTCTGCACGTATTGGCGAACGAGCTTGAAAAAGGGTTTGTACAATTCCACCCATTTCAGATACTCTCCTTGTGTCAATTTTCGACTTTGCCTTCTGAAAATCCAACGGCTCATTCTGTGGTTTCGACGCGGCAAAACAATGAATGAGAAAATCCAATAGATTGCACGATAAGGCAGAATAAAGTTGAGTGCCTTCGCACTGTGTACGAAGAGATGCATCAACCAACTGCCATCAAAAATGGCACCGGCCATGACCATTCGATCAATCAACTTGGGCCGCTCGATGTCGATTTTTTGAAGAATCACACTGCCAATGCTCAGGCTGATGAAATGTGCCTTCTCGATGTTGAGGTGATCAATCACTCGCAAGATGTCTTCCGCAACGATGTCAAAATCGTACGCTGGAAACTCGGGCAGGATGTCTTTACTCAATCCGTGGTCTCTCAAATCGAGAAGGAGCAAACGATAATGTGGAGAAAACGCCTCGATTTGAAACTTCCATGTACGAATGGACCCCCCTGCACCGTGGATGAATACCATCCAAGGAGCATTGGGATTGTCGCCCACTATCTCGTGGTGCAGCAGGGTGTTGGAATCTCGGGAGACCGACATGTTTCAAAGTTCGCGCATTCTTCCTTTTGTTTGAGCGCGCGGTGGAACCACATGTCGAGCCAAAATGCGTCGTCCCTCGTTCTTCACTTCAGGCCGCTTTCGGAAGGACCACATGCGTTCACGCGCCTCGCGCGCGGACGCAACCAAATCGAGCATGGGCTCCGGATAATCTTGGGATGACCAGCCTTGCATTGTCGCTTCCATGGGAGGTGCCATCCATGGTGAATGGATCCATTCGGGAGATACATCTTTCAATTCAGGAACCCAGGCTCGAACAAAATGACCTTCGGGATCATGTTCTTGTCCTTGCTTCACTGGATTGTAGATGCGCACTGTATTGATGCCTGTCACTCCCGCCTGCATTTGGAACTGACTGTAATGTATTCCTGGCTCAAAATCCAAAAAACAGCGCGCCAAATGCTCTACCCCATCCTGCCAGGAGTGATTCATATGATGGGTCAAAAAACTCACAAGCATGGCTCTCATTCGGAAATTCAAATAGCCTGTTTCCCTCACAGCGCGCATGCATGCGTCCACAAGCGGAATTCCTGTCGTCCCCTCCTTCCAGCGAGACAACCACTCCTCGTTTTGCTTTACTGGAAGTTCATCATAAGCTCGATTCACATTTCGCCATTCCAAAGCATGCTCAGATTCAAATTTTTGGATGAAGTGGCAGTGCCAACGCAGACGACTGCCGAAAGCATGATGGTTTCTTCCCTGGACAGTCGATTCCAAAGCTTGATATACCTGTCGAATGGTCATTGCCCCCCAGGCGAGATACGGTGAGATGCGACTGCAGCTCCTGCGACTCAATTCAGGCTTGCTGATGTGCTTTTGGTAGGCTTGAATCCTGCCTTCATGAAGAAAGCTTTTCAAATATGAGTGGCCCGCGCGCTCACCTCCAGGCTGAAACGGGCCAACCCCTTGCAAGTCTGATTCGTGCCGCACCGTGGGTGCTGCATTCAGAGCCCAATTCTCAGGCCACGTCACATTGGCATCCCGCCCTTCTGAGGATCGCCATTCCTGCAAATCAGGATTCGCACAAGGCCTTGCCATGTTGTCATGCCATGACTCTACCCATCCGATGCGAGAGGATCGTCCGCGCTGAACCCCGGCCTGAGCCACTTCACACCATGGAACACCATGCTTTTTACACCACGATGCCACTTTTTTGTCGCGTTCATACGTCCAAAGCACACCGGTCTCTTCGTGGGAATACAGAGAGGCGATCCCATGTTTCATTCTCAGATAATCCAACACATCCAGAACAGGTGCATGCACTCGATGAAATGTCAGTCCCCATTTCTCTTGCTGCAAAGTCATTGCGACGTCATCTCCACAGGCCCATTGAAAGGTCACGTGACGAGAGGAGGTGGTTGGATGCACCAACATTCCCGGTTCATACATCTGCAAAAGCAATACGCGCCCTCCCGAAAGCGACGCACGTTGAAGAGCTCGTTGCAAGGGTTCGTGATCGCGCGTGCGCAGGTCCCTTTTGAACCAAACCACGTGAATGCCTGGGGCCATCATTCGTCTTTCCAACCGGTCATCACCTCGGACAACAATTCAACATCTTTGTCCACTTTCGCATAGGAAAGTCGGCCCAAATGCGTGGTCGTGTGGTAACCGTCTAAGCCGCTGATGGCCGCTGTTCCCGCACGTTCCAAATCCACGTAACCATCCTCTGCAACTGCTTGAGGGTCAACCTCCACCCAGGCGACATCAAGAATCATAAATCGACAACGATTTGGCAATTCCATGTCTTGAGCCAGAGTTAGCCCCAAACGCACTCGAGCCTCTTGAACAGCTGGTGCTTTCCAACCCTCCATCACATCACATGCAGTCAATCCCACTGCATCAAATTCAGAGACGTCTGAGGGGTAACGTGCGCTGCACTGATGAGCTTGAGCCACCCAATTGACTCCAATGTGGTTGAAGGTGCATTGCCCAGTCGCCAACATGTTCTTGTACGTATGTGCCTCGGCACTCGGTGGACGTAAAACCATCCCCATTTGGGCAGGATTCGAACCCAAGTGAACCACCGAACTCACCACGCTCAAATTTTGATTTCCCAGTGCGTCCGCAGTGCCCACCAACGTCGCACTTTTAAACCCACTCAGGCTGTTCACCAACCTTGCGCGCCGACGTGGAGTCCAACCCTTCAATTCTTCGAAAGTCAAACGGATCATGTCGGCCTCAAGGCTCATCGTACGGAGCCCATCCCTGCGTCAACATGCATGACCTGGCCTGTGATTCCAGCCGCATGTTCCGAAACCAAGTATGCCGCAGCCGAAGCCACTTCTTCGGCACCAAGCACCTTTTTCAAAGGATGACGCTCAGCCGCAGCATCTTTTTTGGCGTCGTTGCCGAGCAAACTTGCAGCCAAACTCGTGTCTGTCAAACTTGGCGCCACGGCATTGACCCTAATGTCCGGAGCCCACTCCGCGGCCAAGGTGCGCACCAACCCCTCAACAGCACCTTTTGACGCTGCAATGCTCGCGTGGAACGCCATGCCTGTCTGCACGGCGACCGTACTAAACAAAACCACTCCAGGCTTGGCTCCATCAACCGCACCAGCTTTGAGAAGCGCATGATTCGCTTTGAGCGTTTGAACTGCTCCCAATACATTGATCTTGAAATCGTCTTGAAATTGCTCCGGCTTCAATCCACGCAGTGGCTTCAACTTGATGGTGCCTGGACAATAAATCAACCCATCCAACTTGTCGGCAAACCCAGACAAATCGCAAGGATGTTCAACCGCGTCGAACACCAAACTTTGATAGTTGGGGTGTTCTCCGCCCTCGCGCTGGACGCCACTTCGCGATACGCCTACGACGCGAACGCCTTCCGCCAAAAGCTGTTCTCGCAGAGCAGCACCTATACCCCTGCTGTCTCCAACAATTGCCACTGTCCTCATGATTTCTCAGATTGAAGGGCCACCAACTTTTCCTCTATTTCTGCCGCTTGAGCCACGAGGGCATCCGACTTGGCACGGTCTACTGTACTCATTTTGTGAGCACGGGCCAAAAGGTCAGCATGCTCTCTGCGGAGTTTCTCCACCGGGTCTTTTTTAAATATTCCGAACATGCCCTCACAACACCTGAACAGGTCGTCGTGTTCGCGATGCCCGCGATTCATACCAGGTCCTCGAGCTTCTCTTTCAGGACTTGGATTTTGGCCAACGCATCCGCCTCTTTCTTGCGCTCATTGGCCACAACTTGTTCTGGCGCTCCATTCACAAACTTTTCATTGGAGAGTTTACCTCGAACGCTGCTCAAGAAGCCTTGTTGGTAGTCGAGGTCTTTTTGGACTTTGGCGCGCTCAGCATCGATGTCGAAGCCTTCGCCAAAAGGCACGGAGAACCTATGGGTCCCCTGCACAAATCCAAACGCACCCTTCACTTTCTCCGTCACATGGTCAATGCCAGCCAAATTGGCGAGATGGGCAATCCATGGTTCTAAATGCATTGGATAATCTGCTCCTGGTTGAACCTTCAATTCCAACTTTTCCTTCAAGGGGATGCCGTTGTCATTGCGAATGTTTCGAATGGCAGTGACCACTTCTTTGGCCATCTCGATGTCGGCCAAAATGTCCTTGTCATACTCTGCACGCTCCGGCCACGATGCCACACACAAATCGTCAGCATGTCCGTTGCGCTCTCCCGTCCAGTGCCACACTTCCTCGGTGAGGAAGGGCATGAAGGGATGCAAAAGCTTAAGCATACGCTCAAAAACATCGAGTGTTGAACGCTGCGTGACACCGTCAATGGGCTCACCAAAAGGAGGCTTGATGGATTCCAAGTACCAACTGCAATAGTCCTCCCAAACCAATCTGTACGTTGTCATCAACGCCTCACTCAGACGAAAATTGGCAAAGGCAGAATCCAATTCCTCCATGACTTGCTGGCTTCGCGCTTCAATCCAAGACACGGCAGTTGCGGCCGCCTCTGGCTGGGTCTTGGCCTCGTCCACTTCCCAGCCTTGCACAAGGCGGAATGCATTCCAAATCTTGTTGGCAAAATTTCGGCCTTGCTCACAAAGCTTGTCGTCAAATGGCAAGTCGTTGCCCGCAGGCGATGTCAGCAGCATGCCCACGCGAACACCATCGGCACCATATTGCTTCATCAGTTCGATGGGATCTGGGCTGTTGCCCAGGCTCTTAGACATTTTACGGCCCTTCTTGTCCCTTACAATGCCGGTGTAATAGACGTTTTTGAATGGTGCTTCGCCACGGTAGTGGAAGCCGCTGACAATCATACGAGCCACCCAGAAAAACATGATTTCAGGCGCCGTCACCAGGTCATTGGTGGGATAGTAATACGCCACCTCGTCCTCTTTGTGAAGTCCATCAAACACCTGAATCGGCCAAATCCAAGAACTGAACCACGTGTCCATCACGTCTTCATCGCGGCGCAAGTCCGCCATGGTCAAATCGGCATTCCCAGTTTTCACACACACCTGCGCCAAAGCTTCTTCCTCTGTCCGCGCCACCACGTAATCCTCGTCACCTTCGCCATAGAACCACGCAGGGATTTGGTGCCCCCACCACAGCTGGCGACTGATGCACCAGTCCTTGACGTTTTCCATCCAATGGCGATAGCTGTTCTTGAACTTGGGCGGGTGAAACTGCACGGTGTCGTTCATCACCGCCTCGAGGGCGGGCTTTGACAACTCTTCCATCGCCAAAAACCACTGCAACGACAACCTCGGCTCAATCACGGCATTGGTGCGCTCGCTGCGTCCCACCTTGTTGGTGTAGTCCTCTTCTTTCACGAGGTTGCCCAGGCGGTCCAACTCTTCCGGAAACTTCTTCCGACACTCGAATCGGTCCATGCCTTCGTAGGCGCCAGCCTCGGCAGACATGGTTCCATCAGCGTTGATGGTGTCGATGGTCTGAAGTCCGTGCTTTTGGCCGAGGTCGTAGTCGTTGGTGTCGTGAGCCGGCGTCACCTTGAGACAGCCCGTCCCAAACTCCAGGTCGATGTAGTCGTCGGCGATGATGGGCACCTCACGATTCACAACAGGCACAATCGCCTTCTTGCCCACGAGATCTTTGTAGCGCTCGTCTTCGGGGTGTACGCAGATGGCCGTATCTCCCATGATTGTTTCAGGACGCGTGGTGGCCACTGTGATCCAGCGGTCGTTCTCTCCGGCGATCGCGTAGCGCACGTAATAGAGTTTGCCGTGCTCTTCGGTGTGAATCACCTCTTCATCGCTCAATGCGGTCAACGCCACAGGGTCCCAATTGACCATGCGCAACCCGCGATAGATCAGTCCTTTCTCGTGGAACTCCACAAAGGTGTCAATGACCCCTCTGTAGTACCCTTCGTCCATGGTAAATCGAGTCCGGTCCCAGTCGCAACTCGCACCAAGTTTTTTCAATTGCTCGAGGATGATTCCCCCGTGCTCGTGAGTCCATTCCCAAGCGTGGCCCAAAAAATCGTCCCTCGAAAGGTCAGATTTCTTGATTCCCTTGTCGCGCAAACGTCGCACCACCTTCGCCTCTGTAGCGATGGAGGCGTGGTCCGTTCCCGGCACCCAGCATGCATTTTTTCCTTGCATGCGCGCACGCCGCACGAGGACATCCTGAATGGTGTTGTTGAGCATGTGTCCCATGTGCAAGACACCTGTGACGTTGGGAGGTGGAATGACGACGGTGTACGGATCACGATCATCCGGGGTGGAGTGAAAGTGACCAGCCTCAAGCCAATGAGCGTACCACTTGTCTTCGGTCAAAGAGGGGTCGTATTGGGCTGGAATGTTCATGATGACATCTTCCGTGTTGGAGTTGGAGCACAAAAATACCCGCATTCAAGCAACAAAGCCACCCCAAGGGATGGCTTTGCTTCATATCATGAAAACCTTTTGTTATTGTTTGCCTGTGGTTGGCGCACCTGCGGCGGGCTGTTTCACTGGAACGCCTCCACTGTTGCCCAGGTCAGACGCTTGCACTTTGCCTTTGATGCGAATCACCTTGGTTGGCTCATTGGACGCATTTGAGGTAATGGTCACTGATTTGTTGATTGGGCCGATGCGCTTCGTGTCGTACTTCACTGTGATTGCAGAGGTGTTTCCTGGCGCAATCGGGGCTTTTTCACACTGAGGCACTGTGCATCCGCACGAGCCCTTGCAACGAGAAATGATGAGGGGCTCCGTCCCATTGTTGGTCACTGTGAATTCACAAGTGCCATTGGCGCCTTGCTGAATGGTGCCGTAATCATGGACGTCTTTGTCCAAAGCAATGGCCGGACCAGTAACCACTTCCTGGGCGAGCCCCAGAGTAACGATGCCCAACGTCAAGGCACAAGCTGCAAAAAACTGCTTCATAACGATTAAATGTTCTGTTGTTTGAGGGTTGAAGATAGCAAAGAATGAAATCCAATCGAGCAACCACAGGCACGACGATCTCATTCACTCACACCTCTGCAAACCTCGTGCCATCCTCAAAATAAAAAAGAGCCCCCCGAAGGAGGCTCTTTCTTTATCGTGAAAGTTGATTGCAATCAGTTGCAAGTCGTTCCGAAGACAGACAAAAAGCCCAACAGATCTGTCGTGGCGACCGAACCGTCACCGTCGAGGTCTCCAGGGCAATCGTTGTTGTCATCAAATTCGCAAGATCCATTGTCTGTATTGGCAATTGGGTCATAGTTGGTCGCATTTTCATACAAACAACCTTCCACCACCAAGTTGCCGCAAGAACCATCGTCAATGGTTGAGTAAGGATTGAATTCAATGAATGCTGGGTCGGTGCAACCACTGTAGACACATGCCAAACTCAAGTCACATGGGCTCGAGAAGTTACCAGCATTCGGATCTGCACAGCCAACGGTGAAGTTCGAGGCTGGAGCCGCCCAGAGGTAGGAGTCACCAATCGCAGGAATGGGTGATTGCCAGAACTGACCGTTGCTGACCAGTGGAATGATGTTGCCTAGAGCAGAAATCGTGATGTTGTCATCGCAGATGCCGAAGGAAACAGTCGACGCCAATGCAGCCAATTCACCTAACAATCCAGTCGGGTCAGAAATGCCTGCAAGCGTCAGTGGCGCACTTCCGTCTCCCACAATCACACCGTTGATGCTCACGTTGGGGTTGATACCACCATCGTCTTCACACCCTGCTGCGAAAGCTTCGTTCTCCGTGCCTGTTACAGTTACACCCACAAGCCACAAATTGTCAGGACCTGTTGCCACAGTTGTGCTTTCAAGGTAGTCACATGATCCGTCATCAGACTGTGCCAGGTTGTCGTAGTTGCAGGCCATGGGATCCGTGCATCCTGGGGCTATGGCAATTCCATCACAATCGAAGCCGGCCTCGGCATACGTGCATGATCCGTCATCAGACGTTGCAAGCGTATTGTAATTGCAGGCCTCGGAGTCCGTGCAACCCGGTCCAGCTGAAGCCAAGCCGAGCAATCCAGCAAGACGTGGGGCAGAATAGCCCACAATGGTGTCGCAGTACGCACGACCCTCAAGAGGCCCCATGTTGGGATTCAGCGTGAGCTGTGTTGCTGCAATTGTCGTCCCGTTGGCAGCGTCCACCATCTCTGTGGTCGCTACATCCCACCACTGCCATGGAGCGCCGTCGAAGGGCTGAGTAGGGCTTCCACTTACGTAGTCATTCAAGACAGGGTAGAGTCCATCCATGCCCATGTTTCCATTGGCCGCTGCCTGTACAGAGAATGCATCTGTCAGACCCAGACTCTGAAATGCTACGTTGTTGTTTGGGGCGGCTTGCGCATTGATTTCGGAATGAATGTCAAATGCTCCGCTCGCCTCGACCACATTCTCGTTTGTCGTAGGAACGACAACGACAGCTGTGGTGTAAGGTGCAAACTGGTCTGCTGGGCATTGAAAGCTGATCATGGCAGGATCTCCTGGATCGAGCCAGTTGAGGTCACCCAAGGCTCCACCCAAATTGATTTGGAATTCCACATCGCTGCTGTAGCCTACGTGGTTGGCGATGCACAACTGGACAGGGTCAGGTCCAAAAACACCCGCGGGGGCATATCCATCAGTGATGGCTTCAGGATCGCCATTCACAGCTTCGATGACCATGGGGATGTAGTTGGCTTCGCCGGGCGTTCCATTCCAAAACTTCGCAATGGGCAAACCAGCGTCGTCAAGAATGATGTCGTTGTAGTCACTGATTGTCGACGCTGCGTAGCTCACGTACCCCCCTGTTCCTTCACCAAGGTATCCAATCAATGCCGGGTCGATGCCATAGGGATCGCCCATGGTGTCTTCCGTCATCCGGAAATAACGAACGGCTGTCCTCGCATCCTGCACTCCTCGATACGCCGCATTGATCAGTTGGCTGGTACGCTCGGCCTGCGTTGCAGCGAAAGGATTCCAACCCGCGCGATAGTCAATGGATGCCACGACATAGCCCATTTTGGCATATCGCGAACACAATTCAACTGCGACAGAGTCTGTTTTGGTTCCAACAGCGCTGTTATTTAGGTATTGAGGCAGGAAATTCCCTGTGTGGATGTAGATGATGAGGGGACGATCCACTTCGGTGTCGCCTGCAGGTTCATAAATGTCGCATACCAAAGGTTGGGCTGCAGGAGCACCCCCTTGGAGCAAAGGAAGAATGGTCACATTCGTTCCATACTGAACATTGCTTGTGACATCAACATCAGTGAAAATCTCATTGATATAGCGCACTTGGGCGTCCAATTGGCAAAACGCCAACAGCCCCAAGGCAAGAGTGAGAAACTTTTTCATAGGATTAAAAATGGTTTGTGGTAAAGATAAGGTTTTTGCTGCAAGTCATAATACGAACGGCGTCATTTCGTCGACAAAATGCGGTTATATGTCGATAAGTTTGAGGTGGACACTTAAATCAATTTACATCCAACAACAGGCTCAAATACGCCAAACGACCAACGGTTGGTCCCCCGTAAGTCTCGATGTGCTCGTTCTTGAGAAGGTTACTGCCTCCAACTTTGATTGTCAGTCCCTGCGCATCAAGTTTGTAATTGACTTGGGCATCCAGGAGATCATAGCTGGGAACGAACCCTGTGAACTGCGGCGAACCCTCAAAAACAAATCCTTGGACCCAACGATAGTTCGCACCAAAACCCCAAGTATCCTTGCCCCTTGCACCTAAACCTCGCGCGGTCAGCCCCACGTTGTATTTGTGTTTTGGCGTATTGAATGCTGGTATGATGGGATCATTTTCGTCGGTCTTGACCAAATTGTTCCAACTGTAATTTCCGCTGAGCGTCAAGTGGTCATCCAGGAAATAATTGAATCCGAGCGATGCTCCCTGCGTTTGAACTTGATTTAAGCTGTTTGCGGCGTATCGGTAGACGTCAACATCCGTGATGAATTCTGGGAACGAGGGATTTTGAAACTGCAAATCCAATCCGAGGTTGTACCCAATGAAATTCGTGTACCAACTGAAGTAGTAATTGGCATCCAAGTACAGTTTCTCGCCCAGTGTGGTTCGGTATCCCGCCTCCACCGTTCTGACTTGTTCAGGACGGAGTTTGGCGATGTCAAAGTACCTCAAGGTATCTAAGTTGAAGGCGATGTTGTTTCCAGATGAGCTGTTGCGATAGTCAATGAAACTTTGGACCGTCACCAGATTTTGAGCTCCGTTCAGATTGCCCAACAACGTGGCAGGTCCCACATCAAGGAAAAGATACTGATCCGCCAATGTCGGATTCCGAAGTGCAGAACTGAAGCTTAACCGAATGAAGTCTCTGGATGAGGGGGTCCAGACAAGAGAAGCCGCAGGCGAAACCACCCAAGGAAAGTTTTGATTTTTGTCTACACGTACGGTTCCTGTGGCAATCAACTTGTCGTCGATGAAGTGTCGCTTGACACCTGTGTAAATCCCGATTTCTTGATTGGTGATCACACGACCATTCGTATCCTCAAAAATGGTCCCCTCCGAATTGGGAGTGTAACGCCGCATGTTGGCGCCTAGACGGATCTCATCGGCCCACCAAGGCTTGAAAATCTTTTCGGCATGCACATGAAGCAAAGAGCTCTTGTCAAAAAATCTCGTTCCCCCATCCTCTTCATTGTTCTTCCTTGAGGTCAGGTCGTTGAAAAGTTGATTAAACTCAGGAGACCCGGGGCGCGCAAAGCCCAGTGGATCTGTTGCAACATCTGCAAATCCCGCGTATCCATTGTTGGTCCATGACTCGACTTGGTCATGCCACAATTGCAGGTTATCTGCATTGTCCGCATACCATTGATCCTCTGATCCAGGGGGAAAGCCTGCAACGGGAACCAGCGTGAAAATATCCGGTGGAAAAATCCACAGGGTGTCATAGCGAATGATTTCGAGTTGCGGATACGTTGCATTCACCTGAGGTGCAATGCTGTCAGTCCAGTACCCGCGGTACACTTTGGCCCAATCGCCGTCGCTCCGAAGGCTGTCCTGCATTCGGAGAGCTGTTGCGTAAGGGTCGTAACTGTTTCCGGCATCCTCGCTCGTGCGGTACGCACGAATGAACCAGTCTCCCTTTTTTCTGAGCTCAACTTTGTGTTGGTAAAACTCGATGTCCCGCAGACTGAAGCGGTTGTCCCCCTGGTAAACCGTGGTCCCACGGCCCATATTGAACCCATAAATCAGTTCGGGACTCTCGTACGTTTTTTCTGGTTGCAATCGCACATGGCCGCTAAGGCTGACTTTCAAATTCTCGGTGTTGTAATCGACCAAATCCGTTTCCCTGTAACCCGTGCGATAAATGGTCCCTAAACCTCTTGCATTGGGGTCGATGTCACCTGAGTAATCAAGAGGGGAACTGTACTCGTCGCCATAAATGTTCACAGCGTCAAAGCGTCCTGGGTTGCTGGCATCCACAAGCGAGCCATCGACCGGATCGTAATTCGTTGCTTCCCAGTCGTAGGCCGAGAACGCGAAGGCATTGATTTTGTAGGCAAAGAAGGCATCGCCGTCCGCGTTGTCGAATGACTGCGCCCAACGCAATCCCCCTTCGTTCAGATTTCGCTCACCCCTTCGGTAGGATGCACTCAAGCCGTCAAACACAAAGGGGTCTTTGGTCTCCATATTGATGACGCCATTGAATGCTCCAGGCCCGAAATATGCAGAACTCGCCCCTGCCACAATCTCAACTGATTTCACATCTAAATCCGGCGCGCCGAGGAAATTGCCGAGTGAAAAATTGAGACCTGGACTTTGGTTGTCTACCCCATCAATGAGCTGGAGAGACCTCACAGGTGAGGTGCTGTTGAATCCACGTGTATTCACAATTTTGAATCCAAGCGATGCAGACGTCAAATCAACTCCTTTCAAATTGCCGAGTCCTTCGTAAAAACTCCCAGTTGGTGCTTCTTTGATGGCAAGCGCATCCATGGTTTCGACAGTCAGAGGAGCCTGCTTTTGTTTTTCGCTAATGCGCTCGCCCACAACTTCTGCCGTCTCAATCAATACCTGGTCTGGCACCAATTTGACATTGATGCGCTGGTTGGCTTGGGTGACCTTGACTTGCTTCAGGGTGTAGCCGATGAACGTCACGTTCAAAGTCACAGGCAATGAAGGCACGGTCAGTCTGAAGCGGCCATCGAAATCCGTCATCACACCCTGGGTGGTGCCCTCAACCACGACGCTCGCTGAAAACATGGGTTCCCCAGTCTCTGCATCTTTGACAAATCCAACAAGATTCGTTTGGGCCAATGACGCTGTGGAGAGTGCGCAAAACAACGCCAACCACACCATCTTTCGAACTCGAGACATGATGAGTGGCGCTGTTTCTAAGAGTGCGTCTACAAGGTGCATCAAAGCAGGTTTGGAGCCGCAAGATGCATCAAGACCTTGCTTTTCTCGGCAAAAATCACACGAGTTTGTCCACGACGCCCAACAAGAATTTGTGCGGAAATCAGACTTCTCTCGCAATGATTCTCCAAGATTCTGTTGGGTCGAGGGCGAGGTCAATTCGATCTTCTGGGCGCAACTTTCTTCGCCTGCGGCTTTCAGGCTGTCCATTGACCTCAACGAGCCCTTCGTCCACCAACATTTTGGCTTCTCCTCCTGTGGCCGCGATGCCCGTGGCTTTTAAAAATTGAAGAAGGTCGATGAATTCCGTGTGAATCGGAAAGGTCGATTCAGAGCTCATCGAAGTGGAGGATGGCTAGATGGATCCACCTCCCGTAGGACGTCGTAAGCTGCCTCTACAATGTCATCCACACTTGGCTTCGAAAAATAATCTCCGTCACTTCCGTAAGCCGGCAAGTGTGCCTTGGCTGTCAATGTCGTCGCCCGTCCATCCAAACATCGCCACGCACCTTGACGGTTAAGAACCTCATTGAGCAAATAGGAAGAAGCACCGCCAGGAACATCTTCATCTACGACAAGCAGGCGGTTCGTTTTTTCCACCGACTTGGCCACGTCGCCTTCAAGATCAAAAGGCAACAACGTTTGGGCATCAATCAATTCGACTTCAATGCCCAGCTCCGAAAGCCGATTGCAAGCTTCCTCGGCCAAATGCAGCGTGGACCCGTAACCAAGCATGGTCAAATCGTTTCCTTCTCGTAGGGTTTCCGTCACCCCCAAAGGCACGCGAAATTGACCCATGTTTGTGGGTAGTGGTTCCTTTTTTCGATAGCCGTTGAGACACTCTACCACGAGGGCCGGCTCTTCCGCTTCCAATAAGGTGTTGTACATCCCTGCTGCCTGTGTCATGTTGCGAGGCACACAGACATGCATGCCCCGGATGGAGTGAATGATTGCTCCCATGGGCGAACCACTGTGCCAAATTCCCTCCAATCGGTGACCGCGCGTGCGGACAATGAGCGGGGCTTTTTGACCTCCAGCAGTGCGATATCGCACCGTGGCCAAATCATCACGCATGATTTGAAGTGCGTAATACAAATAATCGAGGTATTGGATTTCCGCAATCGGTCTCAGGCCACGCATCGCCAGGCCGATTCCTTGACCGATGATGGTGCATTCTCGAATGCCTGTATCGCTGACCCGGATTTCTCCAAACTTCTCCTGCATGCCTTCCATCACCTGATTCACCCCTCCAATGCCACCTGTGTCCTCTCCAAATGTCAAGGCACGGGGATTGCTGGTGAACATCGCTTCGAAGTTGCGCTGCAAAATTTGTCGTCCATCGAGTTGCTCTGGTTCATCATCGTAGGTCGCAGGAACTGCTTCAACCCGCAGAGCACTGTCGGCTCCTGAGCTGTACAACTCGCTGCTGTATCGATTTTCATTCTCACGGTCAAATTCTACGAGCCATCGGCTGAGTGCTTCTCGATGAGTTGAGTCATCTCCTGCTGTCTCCGCGAGTGTTCGCCTTACAGCATGGGCCACCTCGGCGCGTCCTGCATCGGAGTTGTTCCGAAGTGCTTCCGCCCTCGCCGCATTCAAGGGAGCCAGCACTTCGGCCGCCGAGGTGCACACCTCATCGAGGGCTGCTCGGAATGACGCCCAAGCCGCTTTTTGTTCCGCACGCACCTCTTTTTTGGCCTCCTTTCTCAACTCATCCAATTCCTCTTGGGTCACTGAGCCATCTTTCAATAAAAACTCTCCCATCTGACGAATGCAGTCGTACTGTGCAGCCCACGCCAACCTTTCATCCGTCTTGTATCGCTCGTGAGACCCTGAGGTGCTGTGTCCCTGAGGCTGCGTCACTTCCTCCACGTGGACCAAAACGGGGACGTGATTTTCTCTACAGCGTTTGGCCGCGTCTTCATAAGTCGCAACCAGACCGGGATAATCCCAACCTTTCACGCGATAGATGACAAGGCCATTGGTGGCCTCCTCTCTTTGAAATCCCGACAGCGCCGTGGAAATGCTCTCCTTCACCGTCTGATACTTCTTGGGCACCGAGATGCCATATCCATCGTCCCATACGCTCATCAGCAAAGGCACTTCGAGTACGCAGGCCGCGTTCATGGCTTCCCAAAACAATCCTTCAGACGTGCTCGCGTCTCCAATCGTTCCTACCGCGATTTCATTGCCCCCGTCCGTGAATGTGGTCATGGTCGCGGCGAGATCGGGCAAGGCACGGAAAATCTTACTGGCTTGAGCCAATCCGACCAGGCGCGGCATTTGGCCGCCCGTGGGGCTGATGTCAGCAGAGCTGTTGAAGTCAGACATCAAATCCTTCCAAGAGCCATCCTCATTCAAGGTCCGAGTCGCAAAATGACCGCCCATTTGACGACCCCCTGAAGAGGGATCCGCTGCAATCTCTGCATGAGCATACAATGCGGCGAAGTACTGCTGAATGTTCAACAGGTCAAGGGCCATCATGAAAGTTTGGTCTCGGTAATACCCCGAGCGCCAGTCTCCAGCACGCACCACCTTGGCCAACGCCACCTGCGCCATCTCCTTTCCGTCTCCAAATATGCCAAACTTGGCCTTTCCAGTTAGCACTTCCTTTCGACCGAGCAGCGAAGCTTCACGGCTGACACACATCAACTTGTAATCCGCGAGAAGGGCCTCGCGAAAAACTTGCAAATCTTGGGTCGTTGGTGTGGTGGAAGTTGCCGCCATGTGACCACAAAAGTACACAGGTCCCCTTCCAGCGCACTCACGAACGGACATGAGGGCACATTCAACGAGTCATAGCGCTGCGTAGGCAACCGCAATTTGCGCCCCAATTCGGGCATTGTTCTTGACAAGTGCCACATTTGCCGCCAAACTTTGTCCGCCCGTCACATCTGCGATGCGCTTCAGCAAAAACGGGGTCAGCGCTTTCCCCTCAATGCCTCGCCTGCCTGCCTCGACGAGCGCCTTCTCAATCGCGGGTGTAGCATCAAAACCAAATTCCTCTGGCACAGGATTTGCCACCAACACCCCACCTTCCAAGCCCAATCCCCACTTCGCTTTCAACATCGATGCCACCTGTCCCGGAGAATCTGCGCGGTGCACCAGCTTGACCCCGCTGCTGGGCGCAAAAAAAGCTGGAAACTCATCGGTGCCGAAGCCCAAGACTGTGATTCCCTTGGTCTCCAGGACTTCGAGTGTTTTGGGAAGATCGAGAATGGACTTCGCCCCGGCACTCACCACGGCTACGTCGTGACGAGCCAATTCGTCGAGGTCGGCGCTGACATCCCATGTCTCCGCGACCCCGCGATGCACACCACCAATCCCACCTGTGACGAACACAGAAATGCCGGTCAACCCCGCTCCGATCAATGTGCCGCTCACCGTGGTCGCGCCCAAGCTTCCCTGTGCCAACACCACGGGCATGTCACGCCGTGAGACTTTGGCCACACCAGGTTCAGTGGCGAGGCGCTCGAGCACGTTAGAGTCACAGCCCACTTGAATTGCACCATCCACGACGGCGATGGTCGCTGGGACGGCCCCCTCTTCCCTCACGATGGACTCGACACTTTCGGCCATTTCCACATTCGCTGGGTAGGGCATTCCGTGAGCCACAATGGTGGACTCAAGTGCCACAACAGGTCGACCCTCACTCAGTGCCTCTCGAATCTCGGGCAAAACCCGAACCAAAGACGCATCAAAACTCATTGGAAATGAGGATTGTGTAGCATTGGGTTGGCATCGACAATGGCAGCCCAAATTGCGTCTTTCAGTGAATGCAATCCTTTCTGGGCCACACTGCTGAAAAACAGCGGTGGCTTTTCCAACTGTTTGGCCAATTCTTGTCGAAGTTCACGCTCCAGCTCTTCGTCGAGCATGTCACTTTTGCTGATGGCCAAAATGTGCTGCTTGTCCATCAATTCGGGGTTGTACTTTTTCAATTCCCCACGAAGGGTTTTGTAGGCTTGGGGGATGTCATCGGCATCGGCAGGAACGAGAAAAAGCAAAACGGGATTACGCTCAATGTGACGTAAAAATCTCAGGCCCAACCCTTTGCCTTCCGACGCGCCTTCGATGATTCCGGGAATGTCTGCCATGACAAAACTTTTTTCATCGCGGTACGGCACCATCCCCAGATTGGGGCGCAGGGTGGTAAAGGGGTAATCTGCGATTTCGGGTTTGGCCGCACTTACCACGCTGAGGAGTGTGGATTTGCCTGCATTGGGAAAGCCAACCAAACCCACATCAGCGAGCAACTTCAGTTCCACAATTTTCCACTCCTCCAAACCGTCC
Organism: Flavobacteriales bacterium UBA1112; assembly: GCA_002313415.1. GTDB lineage: Bacteria > Bacteroidota > Bacteroidia > Flavobacteriales_D > Sanyastnellaceae > UBA11663. The sequence continues at coordinate 29,063 of DCBH01000038.1, read as the reverse complement.
TCACCTGATTGCGCGTATCGAGGCGCTTGATTGGTGGGCGACTTAAAGTGATCGTTGCCCAATCCACCTCGACCCCCAGAGGTGGCAATGATCTCCTGGCCATCCTCGGTGATCTCTGCCTGGACCTCACCAGTCTCTGCATCCTTGACGAGGGTTCCCAATGGAACTTCAATCACCGCATCCTTACCATCTCCTCCGTGGCGTCGGTTACCCGAACCCGCCTCCCCATGCTCGGCGATGACGTGTCGCTGGTATTTGAGATGCAAAAGCGTCCACAGCTGACTGTTCCCGCGAATGATGACATGACCTCCTCGCCCACCGTCACCGCCGTCTGGACCGCCCTTCGAAGTGGTCTTGTCACGATGCATATGCGTCGAACCCTGCCCCCCTTTGCCAGAGCGACAGCAGATCTTGACGTAATCAACGAAGTTTTGGCTGGCCATGGCTCGGCTTAATGAAAATGGCAGATAGTTTCAGTCGCCAATGGCGGCCATAAGACGAAGAGTGATGTCTTCGATGGACCCCACCCCGTCAATGCCTTTGTACTTGCCAGCAGCGCGATAGTGGTCGGACACGGGAGCGGTCTCGGCATTGTACACATCTATGCGCTTCTGAATCACATTGGGATCGGCGTCGTCAGTACGGCCCGAAGTCGCAGCTCGTGCCATCAAGCGCGACCTGAGCTCCTTCTCAGGAACCTCAAGCGCAAGCATGGAAGAGATGGTTTCACCTCTGCCCTCTAGAAATGAATCTAAGGCGCCGGCTTGAGCTGTAGTTCGAGGGAAACCATCAAAGATGAAACCTGCCGCCTGAGAGTGTTTGTCTACTTCCGACTCCAGCATCTGAATGGTAACATCATCTGGAACAAGTTGACCTTGATCCATGTAGCTCTTGGCCAATTTACCCAACTCTGTTTCACCCTTGATGTTCGCTCGAAAGATGTCTCCTGTGCTCAAGTGAACCAAGTTGTAGTGTCCCACGAGGAAAGCACTTTGAGTGCCTTTCCCTGCCCCGGGAGGGCCAAACAAAATCAAGTTGCGCATCGCTTTATTCCTTTCGTGGATTCTTTGGTGAAAACACGAAGATAGGAAATGGCCTGAGGCAGTACCTTCGTGCCATGAAGTACGACGTAATTGTTCTAGGAAGCGGACCTGGCGGATACGTAACTGCCATCCGTGCATCGCAATTGGGTTTGAAAACCGCTGTCGTGGAGCGCGAGGAGCTTGGCGGCATTTGCCTCAACTGGGGCTGCATTCCCACAAAAGCGCTTTTGAAAAGCGCCAATGTGTTTGAATACATTGAGCACGCTGAGGACTACGGCATCAGCGTCGCCAAACCCAAGGCGGATTTTGACGGCATGGTGAAGCGCAGTCGAAATGTGGCTGACGGCATGAGTAAGGGCGTGACCTTTCTCATGAAAAAAAACAACATCGATGTCATCATGGGCGACGGCAAATTGTTGCCGGGCAAAAAAATTGAAGTGACCTCCTCAGACGGCACCAAAACAAGTTTGGACGCCAACCACATTGTCATCGCAACCGGAGCGCGTTCGCGCCATCTCCCATCCATGCCTCAGGACGGAAAAAAAATTGTGGGCTATCGGGAAGCCATGACACTCAAAAAGCAGCCTAAGAAAATGGTGGTCGTGGGATCAGGTGCCATCGGAGTCGAGTTTGCTTACTTCTACAACGCCATCGGCACAGAAGTAACTGTGGTCGAATATGTAGATAGAATTGTCCCTGTTGAGGACAAGGAAGTCTCCAAGCAACTCGAACGCACCTTCAAGAAAGCCGGAATAAAAATCATGACCAACTCTGAGGTCACTGGCGTAGACGCCTCTGGCAAAGGATGCAAGGTCGCTGTAAAGACCAAAAAAGGTGAGGAAACCTTGGATTGTGACTTGGTTTTGAGCGCCGCCGGCGTCGTCTCAAACATTGAGAACATCGGACTGGAAGAATGCGGCATCGTGCACGACGGCGGCAAAATTGTTGTTGACGAATACTACGCCACAAACATTCCAGGTTACTACGCCATTGGGGATTGTGTCCCCGGGCCAGCCCTTGCGCATGTAGCCTCAGCGGAAGGCATCACATGTGTAGAAAAAATCGCAGGGCAAAGCCCTGAGCCCATCGATTACGGGAACATACCAGGCTGTACCTACTGCTTCCCCGAAGTGGCAAGCGTTGGGATGACTGAAGATGATGCGAAAGACGCGGGCCACGAGATCAAGGTTGGCAAGTTCCCCTTCTCTGCATCGGGAAAAGCAAGCGCCTCTGGACACAAAGACGGATTTGTGAAGCTCATTTTTGATGCCAAGTACGGAGAGCTCTTGGGCGGCCACCTGATTGGCGCCAACGTGACGGAGATGATTGCGGAGATTGTCGCCTTGCGCAAGCTCGAGACCACCGGTCACGAACTCATCAAGACCATTCATCCGCACCCGACGCTGAGTGAGGCCGTGATGGAAGCGGCGGCGGCGGCGTACGACGAAGTCATTCACCTGTAAGAATTTGAGCGGAAGAAGGTCGTTGTCATCTTCGACGACAGAATTGTCCCTTTTTTGATTCAACGATTTTGATTGATGTGTCGATGATCCGCAACATTCTTCTGCTTTTCTGTGGCCTTCTTTTTTTTCGTGTTGAACCGCAGGCGCAGTCCTATGAATTGTTGTCGAGCTACTCTCAATCGGAAATCGCGGCTACTGCATCTTCCTTTGGTGTTCCGAGCGAATCACTTGAGGGTTCTTATGGGGTAGACATGTATCGTGTGAGCTATGAGATGCCGTATTTGTCCGACACCATTGAAGTAAGTGGTGCACTTTTTGTTCCCGTCCAAGTGCCTGAATCGTGTGGGCTGCCCCTTCACGTTTACATGCATGGAACGATTTTCAAACGCACGAATGCCCCCTCTTTCATGGGTTTGGAGGGGGATCTAGGTGCTTTGATGTCTACCCTTGGACAACTCGTGCTCATGCCCGATTACGTCGGGTTGGGCATAAGTCAATTGATGCACCCTTATGTACATGCGCGGTCTGAATCGGACGCAGGGTACTTCATGATGAAGGCCGCAGCAGAACTTGCTTCCGACTTGGGCTACACGCTCAATGGACAAAATTTCATCTCGGGTTATTCCCAGGGGGGACATGCCGCAATGGCCCTTGCCAGAGATTTGACGTATACAAATTACGGAGACGACTTCCCCTTGAGCGGAGCGGCTCCGGGAAGCGGTCCCTACGACATCAGCGGCACCCAATTCCCCCTGACGTTCGACGCCAATTCCTACTCCAACCCAGCTTATTTGGCTTACAATGTTGTGGGGTGGAACAGTTATTACGGCACGCTCTTCGACGAGCTTGATGAGGTCTTTCAGGAGCCCTACGCATCTGCCGTCTTGGAGATGTTAGATGGGACACACGACGCAGTTGCCATCAACAATGTTTGTCCTGAAACCTTAGAAGAATTCATCCAACCGTGGTTGCTTGACTCCATATTCAACAACCCCAATCATCCTTTCAACTTGGCAGCTCAAGACAACGACGTTCACGAATGGATTCCTGAGGCGCCAGTCGAAATGTTTTACTGCACCCAAGACGAACAAGTCTTTTACCAAAATGCGTTGAATGCCGCACAATGGATGACTGAAAATGGAAGCGAAATGCATGTTGCCACAAATCTTGGAGACTATGACCATGGCCAGTGTGCAGAACTTGCGATTTTCAGCAGCACCCTTTGGATTCAGGCGAAGGTTGACGAATGTTCCACCGCCCACATGAGTGAACCTTCACGATTTACTGACTTTTTCCCGAACCCCGCATCTCGCGAGGTTACGCTGTCCCCGGCCGCAGTATCTACACGATGGCATGTTTTGAATTTGGCAACAGGGCAAATTGTCCGTTCCGGTCAGGGTCAAATCGTTCCCGTAGAGGATTTGGCTTCAGGCATGTGGGTGTTGCATGTCGAAGGGCGTGGTAAGGCCCTCTTATGCGTGGTGCATTAAGGTCTTAACGACTGCGTAGTGTGATGTGCATGCACCCCCCCTCAGGAATCACGTAGATGATGCCTGCCTTTTGGTAGCGATTCAGCAGACGTTCCATCTCTCTCGTGGGCGTCCCACATGACGCGATGTCATCCATGCGATCGACGAAGGCGATGTCAAAAGACGCACCGTAACTGTGCGTGCTTTCACTGTTGGTCGCGTTGAGATTGCGGCGGCGCAGCCGGCGTTGCTGCTTTACCGTACGTGTGACAGAGGTCACTCGAAAGACGGCTCCTTCACTTGGTGTTCCTTTCAGCGCATCCGCAAAGTCGTTGCCCATGTCTTGGAGCAATTGATATGTCTCGGGCAACAGCCACTCGTGACTGTGGGTGAGACGAGCCAGGCGGTATCCGCGCCCATCTTTGACTTCAACCAACTTGCCATTGCGCTTGCCTGCTTTAAGTTCAATGTCGTTTTTGACAAAGAAGCTGTTGGGAAGAGAACGAGCGGCGCGTTGGTGAGCCGTATATGGATTGCGTGGAACTCGCATGGTCTTCTTGCATACGCTGCAAGGAGAAATGGTCTTATCTCGTTCTTTTCTTTCCTCAACCTTGGTCTTTAACTGGGGTGAAGGCTCTTTGAGCTTCGAGGAAATCACCTCTCGATTGAGCACTTCGACCGCTTCCTCTGACTTACTCTCCTCTTGGTTTTCTTGATTTGTTCCCGACGGCTGACGCAACAGAACGGGGTGAGCCTCTCTTTTTTGAAGGGCCACTACAGGCTTGGGGTGAGTCAATCGAGTGAACGCAACCTCTTCTGCCTCCGTACCACCCACGAGCGCCACCATGCCACTTGAACAGCCGATTAAAATCATCGCGACCAATCCCAGACGATCCCAACGTATCATTTTACCTGTTTTGACGGGAGGTTTGGAGAGGTCTTGACTCATGAGATGTGAAGTTCAGAGGAACATGCATCAATGATGCAGCAGTGCTGGCCCAAATTCCCACGTTGCGATGTTGAAACCCACTGCAACACCACTGAGGGTCGGCGCTTTGTCCTTCGCATTTTGCATGCCATGGCACAACTCGGCGCAAAAATTGAACACTCCTCATACGGAGAAGGCGTCATCTTCAATCAAGACGGCGACTTCTGGCGTGTGTTTTTCAAAGACCACGGGGAAAAGGAATTCAACAAAGACTTCTCCGGTTGGGAAGTTTTGGAAGAAGGTATGGATGCGGGAAGTGCCGATTTGGCAGACATCACCACCGCTGTGGAGCAAGTCTTTGATGAACATCTGTATCGCATTGAACAATACATCGAGCCCGCCCCAATTGAATTGGGAGATCGCTGGGAAGGCGGCACGTTGACCATGCAACCTGAAGATCCTGATTTGCAGCCTAAAGAAATCCCGATGGAGACCTTCTTTCACAAGATTGTCATGGTCAGAGATCGCCTTCGGGTGATGGAGCAACAAATCAACGCCCAAGACAAACTGTCGGACGAGGACAAGGTCAATTTGCAGCAATACATCACGCGCATTTATGGAAGTTTGACCACGTTCAATGTGTTGTTCAAGTACAAGGGAGACCAGTTCAAGGGCGCATCCAACAGTTCGGAAGAATGACTTTGTGGAGTGCACTGGCAAGGCTGAATAAGGTGTTGCTTCCATCCATTCACAAGTCGCCAGATTTGACCCGGCTGAATGCCCTACAGAAAGCCATGGTGGGATGGAAGATGTTCGTCACATACCGCCACCTCGACGAACTGGAGCGCAAAGGACAAACTCCGTTGGACGGCGATCAGCTTCCTCACTGACATGTCATTGGAGCCTTCTTCCAGGTCTTCATGGCTCCGTGTCTTAGGACCGGGCATCATGTTCGCGTCGGCCTGCATCGGAGTGTCACACCTCGTTCAATCGACACGTGCAGGAGCCCTTGCAGGATTTGGTTTGTTGTGGGTGATTCTCGCAGCCAACGCGGCGAAGTATCCCTTTTTTGAATTTGGAAGCAGATATGCCTCGGCCTCGGGGGAATCCCTCATTGAAGGGTTTCGCAAGTTGGGTCGCGGTGCTTCTTGGGTCTACCTCGGATTGACGTTGGGGACGTGCTTTTTTGTGATGGCAGCAGTCGGAATGGTGACTGGCGCGTTTCTCGACAACCTCCTCGGGGTATCTGCGCAAGCAGGGGCTGACCAGACCTCGAATGTGACCGTGATTCTGTTTGCCGCATGTGCGGGCCTTTTGTGGTTGGGTAAATTCAATGCATTGGACAAAATCATCAAGGTCTTGGCATCGGTGCTTTTGCTGTCTACAGTGTTGGCCGTCGTGCTTACCGTAGCCTCACCGCCCCCAGCGTCAGCGTCACCTGCAGTTTGGTCGATGACGACACCAGCAGGACTTGCGTTTGTCATCGCGCTGATGGGATGGATGCCCACCGCCGTGGACCTGAGCACCTGGAACAGCTTTTGGACACTCGAGCGGATAAGGTCCTCAGGCTACAAACCCACGCTGCAAGAAACCCTGGCTGAATTCAACGCCGGATACGTCATTTCTGTGGTACTGGCTGTGGCATTTCTAACCATGGGAACGTTGTTGCTCCATCGCTCGGGTTCAGAGCTGCCGGAAGGAAGTGCTGCCTTCGCTTCAGGCATCGTTTCGCTCTACGCACGCGCCATCGGCAAATGGAGTGCCCCCATCATGGCCGCCGCGGCGTTCAGTGCGATGTTCAGTACATGCATTGCCGTGATGGATGGATATGCTCGAAGCCTTGACAGGGCATGGGCGGCAGCCACCCAAAGCCCTCGTAACCCCAAGCTTTACCGAGTGACCTTGATTTCGATTGCCCTGGGAGGATTAAGTGTGGTGCTGGCCTTCAAGGGGCAGCTCAAACCTCTGGTCGACCTCGCCACAACGTTGTCGTTTTTGGTTGCACCGGTCATCGCCTACTGGAACCTTCGCTTGGTTACCCGCGAGGATTTTCCTTGTGAGGCTCGACCCAGCCAAGGGATGCAGGTTTGGGCATGGCT
>DCBH01000038.1:12606-21659 GCA_002313415.1 Flavobacteriales bacterium UBA1112 | reverse complement strand
CACCCTGCCCATCAAATAGAGCATTTCTGTGCCGATTTGGTCCAAACGTGCGTCGTATGTGGCTGCTTCTTCAGAAGTTCCATCGCTGACTTTGGGATCCACGTAGGGGGTGGAAAAACGCGCCTCAGCACCATACACCAGAGGGCAACTGCGATCGGCACTGCTGCACGTCATGACTGCCGCAAACCCCTCCTTGGGATTGGCCTCGTCACCGTACTTCTTGCTGAAACAAAACATCGACGACAAACCCGTGGAAACGTGGTAGGTCGGATTTGTTGTGCCGTGAGTGGTGTCGGCCTCCGTCACCTCAAATCCTGCGCGCCTCATGGCTTCGACCGTTCTAGGATTGCACGCCGTCGCCTCCGTTCCTCCGCTGAATGTCTGAATGCCGCTCAGACCCATTACACTTGATCCAACCTGCGCCCAAACTTGCGCCAAATGACTTCGACGGCTGTTGTGTGTGCAAATGAATATCAGGTCAACCCGCCCCTGTCGATGGATCGTTTCCGCTGTCCACTGTGCCAGGGCATTGAGCTCTGTTTGTCTGTCCTGCGGAACGGCGTTGGTGTCCGCGAGCAAGCGCTCAATTGTCATGGCGAGCTGAGGATGGAAAGTAATCGTTTTCGCGTCGCGCGAATCAGTGCAAGAAGCCATCGTCGTCACCGTCAGTGCGGCGAAGACAACCCAAGCAAAACCAGATGAAGGGTGCATGACACAAACATGCATCAAGAGGACGCACATTCAACATCAAGAAATGGTGAATCTTTCGCTGCGTTCACACTCGATCAATCAATCAATTGCGCGTGATCCAATCGCACCTCCCCAAACAAGTCATCAAACCCCACGAGTCTACCCTTGACTTTCACCACGCCTGAGGGTTCGATGTCAGGCTCATTTCCGAGGTCATAGTTGGCCACGACGCCTGGCGCCAAAATCACAGTCTTCCCTGAAGACGAGGCCACCTTCCCAACGACAGCGACCACATGCTCCTGCCATTTCGACTGCATTTCAGAGGGATTTGCCTTGAATTCTTGGACAAGCTCTTTGGCATTCCAAGTTTGAACGGCCTCTTCTTGAGCGTAATCCTTGTGCGGCTTGTTGTACATGGAGTAGCCCAGGGCTGCCATCGCAACAAGGGTGGTAAGAAAAAGTGGAAGCGCATTCTTCATTCCTCCAAGGTCGGTACCTGAAAGGAAAGGAGCAACTGGTCGTCGGTCGAGGGCAAATCTCCTTGCCAAGACATCAACCACGTTTTGATGAATTCGTGCTGATCTTTAGGTGGCAATTCAGCGAGCAACAAGACGAGTGTTCGCAAACCCTTGAGTTTCAGCTTTCGATCGTAAGGGCCACCAAATTGGTCCGACACCCCGTCCGAAAACATGAATACAGAATCCCCTGGGCGGACTTGAAGGGTGGTTTCTAAGAAAGGTTGCTGTCTCCAATATGCCCCGCCAATGGAACGAGAAGTTCCTTTGAACTCGAGCAATTTGCCATTGCGAACGAGCCACATCGGGCGCTTGGCTCCTGCAAATCGCAACTGCTGTAGGGTGGGCTGATAGGCAATCACGGCCAAATCCAATCCCATACCTACCGCGCGCATCGCATTCGTGTCGCCGTTCATCATGGCCGACCTGAATTTTTCATCCAAGCGCGTCAACAGGTGAGCTGGCCCAGAGGCTTTGTCCAGTGCTTGCCACAATTTTTCACGGGCCAAGACCGTCATCAAGGCCGCACTCATGCCATGACCCGTGCAATCACAGGCCGCGAGATAGGCCATCTGGTCCCGTTCTGCCACAAAAACGAAGTCCCCACTCAATCTATCCATGGGGCGATCGTACACCATGCATTGAGGAAACAAGGCATCCAATTGGGCCGCAGTAGGTGCCATCATGGATTGAATTGAGCGTGCATACCGCATGTCTTCAATGGATTGCTGGTAGCGCTGCTCAACGTCGGACTGAGAATGAGAGAGTGAGGTTTCCAAAGTGACGCGTTCGTTAAGTGAAGATAAGATGGAAATCGTGTTGTTATTCTTCCGAAATTCACGCTATGAAGCGCCTTGCGTTGATCGTTGTTGCCTTGTCTGTTGCCTTTGTGGGCTTGATGGCCTCTTCTCAAGGAGTTGCCCAAGCCCAAAACCGGGACCGGACGGGCGCACCAGGATCCGACCCCGATTGCTCAAGCTGTCACAATGGTCCGACTTCCGCAAATGCTTTTTTTCAAGTGTTGGACGTGGTGACCCAAGAATCAATGTCAGCTTACACCCCCGGCCAAGAATACCTGGTCCGCATGGTCATCGCGGGTGGCGAAGCGTCGTCCGTCTATGGCATGCAAAGCACCGTGGTCTTAAGTGATGGTTCCAATGCAGGCAGTTTCAGTGCGCCCTCTGCAAACGCCCAATTGGAAGACGTCGATGGACGTCACATTGTGGAGCAAAACTTTTCAAGTGTTTCAAATGTATTTGACGTGATTTGGACCGCTCCCGCAGCGGGCTCGGGAAATGCCGATTTCTACATGAGTGCGCTCGAATGCAATGGCAACGGCTCGGTCAATGGTGACGGTTACATGCCCGCCTCATTGTCTTTGCCCGAGGAAGGTGCTGCCACGAGCACATTTGACCCTGCCACAGACACTGCCTCCTCCTGGAGCCGACCCTTGCCGAGTGATGAGTCTTGGACTTGGACCGCACCCGAGTCAGGTCGCTTGGTGGTGACCGATTTGTCTGGTCGTGTGATTCAAGCAAGCCAAGCGAAATGGGGAGAGCAGCTTCAATGGTCAGCTCAAGCAACGACCCTAGCCATCTTCGTGACTGACCGAGGACATCGCAAGACATGGAAACTCCCAAGGCATTGATTGACGCCGTGAATGCCAAAAAAATTTACACCCTCTCCCAACTCGGAGAGAGCCTCAAGCGAACCCTCGAGAAAGTGACCGAGGGTCAAGCCTTTTGGTTCAAAGCGGAAATCGCCAAACTTTCCACGAGCCCATCCGGTCACGTGTATCTCGAACTCGTTGAAGAACAACGCGGAGAGCGCTTGGCTTCGATGCGTGGGACGCTTTGGAAGAGTCAACACGCCGAAGTGAGAGAGGCCTTGGGAGAGGCCGCAGATCAAATTTTGTCGAAGGGTTCGGAAATCGTATTTCGGGGCCACGTGAACTACCACCCCGTTTATGGAATCAGCTTGGTGATTGAAGAAATTGACTTGTCGGCCATGATCGGTGAGTTAGAGAGACGAAAGCAAGCCACGGTTGCCACGTTGAAGGCCCAAGGCGCACTGGAACTCAATCGAGGTCTTCCCTTGCCACGCTTGCTCCAGCGCATCGCCCTTGTCGGCTCCCCCGGCACCTCGGGCTTCCGGGATTTTGGAATGCATTTGCTGCACAACGAATGGGGAGTCGGATTCGATGTTGAAGTTTTCGCAGCCACAGTCCAAGGCAAGGATGCACCTCGATCTCTGATCGATGCGCTGGCCCAAGCAACAACTTGGAATCCAGACGTCGTGGTGATGGTGCGAGGAGGAGGTTCAGCACTCGATCTCGACGCATTCAACAACCTCGAACTGTGCCTCGCCATCGCGCACTGTGCTCTTCCAGTATTCACGGGAATTGGACATGAAACCGACTTGTGTGTGGCTGATTTGGTGGCTCATAAGCATTTCAAAACGCCTACAGCTGTGGCCGATGAGCTGGTGGATCGACTTGTCACTGAGCGATCTCAGTTGGCGGAATGGAGTCTCGCCATGGGGCAACGAGTGCAACAAAGATTGACCTGGGAGCGAACACGGATGGCCAAGGACATGCAAACGTTGATCCTTCAACCTCGCCAATTGCTCGCTGCAGAGGGTGTCCGGCTGGCCCATGTCCGAGAACAATTCGCATTCCACGCCCGACAGGCTCTCACGCAACAATTGCAACACATCAAGCATTTGGCAAGCACTGTGAGCACCCTACAACCGAAAAACACCTTGGCTCGCGGATTCGCCATTGCTCGCAAAGAGGGGGTTGCCATTCACCAATCTGATTCGTTGTCTGTCAATGACTCCCTTTCCTTGCAATTCCATCGCGGCACTGCAGAAGTCACCGTGACTCATGTAAATTCACCTTCTGATGAGTGATTTGATGAGTAACAAGCCATCCTCCATCGACGAGAACACATCGTACGACGACGCCGTTCTGGAGCTGCAAGACATCCTGCACCAAATGCAAAGCACCGAATTGGGTGTCGATGAGCTCACCTCGCGCTTGCAACGCGCCAGTGCCTTGCTTGAATTCTGTCAAAAACGCCTCACAAAAACCGAGGCAGAGGTTCAAGCCGTGCTCAAACGACTCGGCCTCGAAGACGTGGAATGAGTTGGGTGGGCGTGAATCGAATTACGATTCCTTCAGCTTGTTCAACACCGCATTGGCCCCTTTGACGCCGCCTAAATCTTTCGCTTGCTCTTGCGCCGCTTCAATCGACACGCGGGCTTGCACTTCTTCTTTGACCTGAGTCATGACATCTGTCAAAGCCGCAAAACCGTCACACTGTCCCATTGCGCGAGAGTATTGACGATCCAAATCGATGTTTCCGCTTGGCTTCATGCAGGGCAACATCATCTGTGCAATTTGAATGTTGATTTCCTGAGCAGTGACACGTTCTGTACTCCTCAAGGATTCAAGCAGACCAGACATGGCTTCATGATTCTCTGCGACGCAGGTGCAGGGCTCACCTCGCTCTGCAATGGCCTGTTCCATGGTAGGTGCCTCGGGCTCTTGAGGTGGTGCTTGGTCTGCCACTTCAGAGGCATTGCAGCCGGCCAAAAACAAAATGCACGCCAACGTGCAGGTTTGCAACCAAAGAGATGTGTTGTTCTTCATATCTGATGAATTTCTTGAGGTTCAGCTTCTTCTCGGGCCAACATCGAAGACAGGTTGAATCTGTCCAAATCAGCTCCTTCAACAAATTTCATAAAAATCCACTGAGGCCCGTCGCACGACCTTGAAAGTTGTTCCGCATGGTTTGTGCACGGCTCTGTTGACCAGTGGCTTTTACCTCAAAAGGGGCAATCTCCACTTGGCGTCTCGCGAGGCTCGAACCTTCAGGAAATACGTTTTCAGTCAAAGCATCGACCAAGACACTTAATCACATGGGGTGTCCCACAACTGCAAGAACATCAGCAAGTCAGACGTTTCAACTGCTGCCGTGTTGTCGAGATCGTAAGGTCCCGTCCATCCCAATCCAAACGCAGTCAAAAACAAGATCAAGTCTCCCGATCCTCGAGCGCCATCACCATTGAAATCACCCTGGCAATCGGCTGAAGGCAAAAATCCATCACCACCGAATTCTTGTGCCCATTGTGGAAATACGATGGTCTCGGCGTAGTGAAACGCATTGCGACCAACATGCTTTCCGATGCGGCGCCCTGGAGCATCATCAATTGGAGGATGAATTCCACCCCACATTCGGCTTAAGGCACTTTCGTTTGATGCATCCATGAATGTCGCCCACTGAAGGTTGAAACTCATGCTTGGTCCATCTTCAAACACCAAGAATTGATTCATCGGAGCATTCCACTCCGCAAGTCCTCCAGGCCAGTATTCAGATCCCGTGAGCAACTCAAGCAACTCCGCAGCGGCGCGTGAGTAGGTGCTGTGGCCACTGACATAAGCCGCAAAGGGCGGCGTGACGAAACTGGGGCGTTGATAAGGCCACCACCGATCCGCCAGAATCCAATCCACTCCTGCCACATCAATGAGTGGGACTTCAATGTAGTCTGGCCCCTTCCAGCACCGAACTTTCACCTTGCCGACTTGGTCTTCTCCACCAAAGAAATTCAGCGGATCGGCGTCGTCTACAATCTCAATGAATCCAGGAATGAGGGGCAAGCCTGCAGGGTGATAATTTGGAAGTGCAGGATCGCTGCTTTGGCCGTGTTCCGCCATGTACCGAATCGCCGAAACAGGACGCGAATAGTCGTAATATCCCTTCGCACTCCAAGCAGCGATGGCACAGTCGTGCATGGCTCCGCCCAACGCCAGATAGGACTTTACATCGAACTCCAAATCTGGAATGATTGGCCCTTGACCGCGCCAGCGATGCTGACCTGCTTCGCCATCCAAAATGAATTCATTGAGAAGCGTGTACCAGTGACCTGGTGGTGTTTCTGAATCCGGACCATCTGCCCAAAATTCAGCGATCACCCTGGCATAATCTCCACGCGGCACCATGTTGGTCGCATAAGACTCCCCGGTAAATGGATTCACCTCATGGCCCTGTCCTCCGAAGTTGCCATCCTCGTCATACCAAGCCGTCAAGCCACCGTTTTCCCACTCGTAAAACGAATTCAAGTTGTCCGACGCAGGAATCGATCCATCGTACTTCAGTGACCCCGGACCGATGTCCCACATCACTCCGTCTGTGGGATCGAGATGCTCACTCCAGCTTATCACCATCCCGTGGTTCCATTTCCAGGGATCTTCGAAACCAGAGTAAACGTTGGTGTCTAGGTACACGGGCTCTCCCGGATCGTGCCACAAGTTGTAGCTGCAACCGTCGCGCTCAGCCTGTGTCAGGTTGGAATCACGCAGCGCAAACCCCGTCACTTCCCCCCACTGTGGGCCTAGGAAGGGAGGAGTTTCAGTGAGCAATTCGCCACTTTGGTCAATGGCAAAGCTGAGCTCTACCGCCTGCCAGTGGTTGGGGTCTACAAGACCGCTCGTGCCCGGAACTTCAGGGAGAATGTTGGGCTCGAGCTGTTCGTAGCACGTGTTGGCGTAATCGTCGATTTCATTAGATCCATCAGTCATGCCATAGGCGATGAGCTGCTCGGCGAGGTAGTTTCCGAGGGCCGGCGCTCCATACTCTGCATAGTCGGTGGACGTGAATGCCGTATCGAGTTCTTGGCTCACCATTTGGATGTAAATGTTGCCCATGGTCGATTCTGCCTGAGGACTCGCTTCATAACGGTGGCGAATGAGCCTATATGACGCATAAGTGATGGCAATTTCCTGAGCCTCTTTTCTAGCTGCGAGGTCGCTTGGAATGTCCAACGCCGTTTCGTCAAAAGGACAGAGGTATCCGTCAAAATCTTGTCCAAGGAAAATGGTTTGAGATTGGGTCGTATCATAGGCAGCCCAGCAGTCGTACATGAGTATGCTGGCGTGGTAGAGATTTCGGGCGTGCACCGTGGGACGGGCGAAGTCATTTCGAATCGCCTCCAGCACTTGTTCATTCCACTGGTGTGCCACTGTATGCTCCTGTGAAAGAGCTGTCGTTGCCGATGAAGCAATCAACGCTCCAAGAATCCAAATGCGTCTAAATACGGTCATAAGACTTTTTTAAGATTCTCGAAGATACGAACTCGTGCAGAACACTACGGGACAATGAAGTCCTCGAAACCACGAAGTTCTTGAACAAGTTCAACCTGCATTCAAGGCGCTTGCGCTTGAAAGGCGTGGTAAAAACAAGAGCAAAAACAGCTCGAATCCTTTATCTTAGGATGATGCTGTCGACAAAAGCGCAATACGCCTTCCGTGCCTTGAGCATTTTGGTGCGTCGTGATTTAACACAGCGAGCTGCAAGCAACAATCCTTCCTCCGCCATGACAGAAACGGCGACATCCATCGGAGAACTTGTCAAAATTCACCCCATGAGTGCCGCACTTTTGGAGGGTCTTTTGCTCGATTTGAAACGCGGTGGAATCTTGGGATCCAAAAAAGGCAAAGGGGGTGGCTACTTCCTTCTCAAACACCCTGACGAGACGCCGTTGGCGCAGGTTCTGCGGATTCTCGACGGTCCCATTGCTCCTATTCCCTGCGTGAGCTTGCATTTTTACGAGCGCTGTCAAGATTGCAACGAGGCGTTGTGCGCATTGAATCGACTGATGGCCGAGGTCAGAGATGCGAATCTGGGCATCCTCGAGCAGCGAACGTTGTCCGACCTCGCCGCTCAACCAAACATGCGAAAAGATTCCGCATGACCTTCCATCGAGTTGTTCTTCCTTCGCGTCTTGTTCTTCAGATCAAGTGTGCATTTCTCCGATAGACGTATCTTATCCAAATGTCGAATTTGCCTCTTCTCGTTAGTGCGGACGCAATCACAGCCTTGAGGCAGCTTTGCGCGCAATACCCTGATCAAGTGGTATTCACCACCTCATTGGGACTTGAAGACCAAGCACTTACCGATTTGATTGCCCGAAATGACATCCCAGTCAAGCTGATCACCTTGGACACGGGCCGATTGTTTACAGAAACATATGAACTCATCGATCGAACCCGACAGAAATACCACAACATAGAATTGTTGTCCTATTTCCCGGATACCGCGTCGTTGGAGGACTTTGTGAATGTGCAGGGCATGTCGTCCATTTTCCAAAGCATTGACGCCCGGAAAGCATGCTGCCGCATCCGTAAAATCGACCCGCTGAAACGTGCCCTGGACGGGGCGGCAGTGTGGGTTACGGGACTTCGTGCAGCCCAAAGCGACAACCGCGCTTCCCTTCCACGAATAGAGCGAGATGAAATGACAGGCCTGATCAAGTTCAATCCCATTTTAGGTTGGACAGACGCCGAACTCAACGCCTACATAAACTCCCATGGAGTTCCCACAAATCCGTTGCATCGGAAAGGCTTTCCGTCCATTGGATGTGCCCCGTGTACCCGAGCTGTCCTCGAGGGTGAACATCCCCGTGCCGGCCGTTGGTGGTGGGAGCAGTCCTCCAAGGAGTGCGGATTGCACAAGGGCTAAGCATTTCGCGGGTCCTTGGTTGTGTAACCATGCAACTTTTGGGGTGGGTGGCGGTTGTTCCCTAGCGCGTCTCGCCCTTGACAAATCTTGTGGTGCACGGCGCTCCGCGCTTGGGAAGGAGTTGCATCACGTAACCACCTGACGGCCAGCCATGCATGCCCCACTCGAGTGTGGTGCCAGAGACCACACCTGTGGCCATGGTCTTTCCGTTCAAGTCGTGCACCGACCACGTTGCGCCCTGCCAAGCGGGATCCAATTGTGCCCTTCCACGGTTCTCAAAAGGATGTCCCAACAACCGGAGGCCAGAAGCCCCAGGCGAGACGAATTC
>DCBH01000038.1:9783-12233 GCA_002313415.1 Flavobacteriales bacterium UBA1112 | reverse complement strand
GTTCCGGCAAGAGGCTGTCAAGAGGGAAGGTCTGAATGCTTCGGGCAAACGTCGCCGCCACCAATTGAGAAGCGGCAGTGTCCACATCCAGCTCAAACACGGGGATGTAAGGCATGTCGCCAACCCTATCCCAGTGATGCCCCCAATTCTCAGTGTGATACACACCGTAGTCTGTGGCAAGGACCCATGTGCTGTCATCGAGTGCGCGCCAGTCGTTGGCTGGGTGGTCTGGCAAATCTCCTGTCACGTCTTGCCAAGCCTCTCCAATCCCCGCGCGTAGCAAGTGCGGCGTGTACACCGCATCCTTGTATCCATTCAAAGTCACCGTCATCGAGTCCGGATGGAATGGGTCGAAGGCAATGTCTGTAATCTGGCGTGGAGGCAGATTGTCAATCATCAAGCTCCAATCTTCTCCAGCATTCACAGTATACCACACCTGTCCATCAGATGTCCCAGCTGCCACCCAATCGGGATTGAATGGACTTCCAGACAAAGAGGTGACCACGCGAAAGCTCAGACCAGGACTTACGCCCAAGGTCAAGTCGTCACTCACAGGTTCCCAAATTCCAAAAGGAGCACCCTCCATGCGATACACGCGCTCTGTCGCACACCACGCCACCTCGGGGTTTGCGGGGTGAAACATGATTGGTGCATCCCAAGGTTTGCGGTCTTCGGAATCAATGCCTTCGGTGAAGTCAATCCAATCCGGTTCCGCATCCCACGGCGAGAAGCTTATGGCAAAATTCGCGTATTGTACCGTCGCGACTCTCATATACGGATCATTTGGATGGTACAATGCGGTGAAGCCATCTCCGCCGCGATCTCGCGTCCAATTGTCAGCCACAGAAGCATTGCCCGTACTCGTGCCATTGTCCTGGGCGCCAGCCGTATACCAACCAGGAGCCCATGGAACGTGTGTGACGTGATAAAACTGCCCAATGGGCAAGGCCTCAATGTCCTCCCAGGTCTCGCCGTGGTCAGTGCTTCGGTATGCCCCTCCATCGGTGGCCAAAATCAATTCATTTGGCCCAATCCACTGCAAATCGTGTTTGTCCGCATGAACCTCATACGTCCACCATTCCGGCCCCATGCGTTCCCACGTGGTCCCGCCGTCCAAGGTGTTCCACAACTCAACACCCAACACGCTGATGTCGTTGAAATCCCATGGGTTCATGCGCACTTTTGAAAAGTACCAGCCAAAGCCACCCATGATGCCCTCGGGCATTGCTTCTTCGGGCACCAACTCCGCCCACGTCGAACCGTCGTCCCCGGTTCGATAAAGGTTGCTGAACTGCAAATCGTCTCCAACGGGATTGATGACAAACCGCCCTTGAGATTCCTCAATGCCAATGCGGCATCGCTCGCCCTCGCCCCATGGACTTGGAAGGAGTTCCCAGGTGTCACCGCCATCCAAACTTCGATACACCTGATTGTCCATGCTGACGAGGTCGCTGATTGTGGTCGTTCGAATGCGGTGCCAAGAGGTGGCCAGAATGGCTCCTGTGACACTCGAAATGCGGACATCGTTGATGCCTACAGAGTCTCCCACAAACAAAACTTGTTCCCATGTCAATCCCGCATCTTGACTGCGATACAATCCTCGGTCAGGTCCAGGCATGCTGGGGTTGCCCATGGTCGCCGCAAACACCACATTTGGATTGAAAGGATCGAGTTCAATGCGACTGACAACGCGGGTATCCTCAAGGCCTGTGGCCACCCAAGTATCTCCGCCATCCTCCGACTTGAAAACCCCTCCCCCAATCCGCGGGTGACCACTGATTTGTGGATCACCTGTACCAACGTACATGATTTCTGGTGTCAGGGGATGAAAAGCCATGGCTCCCACAGCCAAGTGCTCAAATTCATCGGTGATGGGTGTCCAAGACATCCCATGGTTGACGGAGCGCCAAAGTCCCCCTGCCGCTGCACCGGCATACAACCGAGGCAACAACGGATTGTTGCCCTCGTGAATCGTATTGATGCGACCACTCAGATTCAATGGCCCGTGCTGTGTCCACGTGCCTTCAACCACCCGCTCTTGTTGTTGCTCACCGTGAAGACGCGCCTCTCGTTCAGCTTTGTCCGCCTCCTCGGGGTTCCAAGTCGCATCGGGATAACTCCACTTCCACTCTTGCCAAAAGTTGGGCGCGAGCTTGCCTTTTGGCGCCAAAGACTCCGACACGACGTCCTCCTTCACAAGCGAAGCCATACCCACCAAGAACGTCAAACACACCAGAACAAGCCACGAAGTTCCTCTCATGATGCGAAGGTAAACGGCACCTCAAATGCACAGAACAAAAGTGAAACAAGTGACTGTTTTGGTGCCAAGAACCCAAACCAAAGAAACAGAACGAGAGCTTTTAGAAACACCAATGAAAAGCCCGATGCACTGTCGTGCATCGGGCTTGAAGTAGCGGGGGCAGGACTTGAACCTGCGACCTTCGGGTTAT
>DCBH01000038.1:0-9440 GCA_002313415.1 Flavobacteriales bacterium UBA1112 | reverse complement strand
CTACCAACTGCTCCACCCCGCGATGTGGGTCCCACTGTTTCGAAAGGCAAGTCATAACTCTTGACCAACAGCGGAAGGCAAATGTACACAAGTTGTTGGCTTAGGCAAACCGTTGGAATGGCTTTCGCAAGCGAAAACGTACATTTGAAGCCTGAAATGACCCCGGGTGGCTGACAATCAAATCCTTCCAACTCCCTCATTACAAGACGGCCACCGTGCTGGATTTGTCAACATCGTCGGCTCCCCCAACGTAGGCAAAAGCACACTGATGAATCGCCTCGTTGGCGAACGCTTGAGCATCATCAATGCCAAAGCCCAAACGACCCGACATCGAATCATGGGCCTTGTGAATGACGATGAGTACCAAATTGTGTACAGCGACACGCCAGGTGTGCTCGATCCCGCTTACAAATTGCAGGAAGGCATGATGAAGTTCGTCAAAACTGCCCTCCAAGACGCCGACATCCTTCTCTTGGTGACCGACGTAAATGAACGGGAAATGGCCCACCCCGAAACGATGGAAAAGATTGCGGCCATGGAGGTCCCCACATTTGTGCTGGTCAACAAAATTGACCTCGCCTCAGACCAAAGCGCGGTTGAAAAGAAACTCGACGAATGGGCTGCCCAACTGCCTCGCGCTTCCATCGTTCCCATCAGTGCGCTCCACAATTTCAACGTGGACACCCTGCTCGAGCGCATCGTTGCGCAGCTACCCGAAAGCCCCCCCTTCTTCCCCAAAGATGAATTGACGGACAAGCCGATGCGCTTTTTCGTTTCCGAAATCGTTCGTGAAAAGATTCTGACCCATTACAAACAGGAAATCCCCTACAGTTGCGAGGTTGTCGTCGAAGCCTACGAGGACAGCCCCAGGATCACTCGTATACGCGCGGAAATCCATGTGGCTCGTGAATCCCAGAAACACATCGTCGTGGGCGCACAAGGCCGCATGATCAAACGCGTAGGCATGGATGCCAGAAAAGACATCGAGGCATTTCTAGGTAAAAAGGTCTTCCTCGACTTGTACGTACGAGTGGATAAGAATTGGCGTGATGACGAGCGAAAGCTCAAGCGCTTTGGATACATGGACTGAACAATGATCCTGTTTCCTCCAGCCAAACTCAATCTCGGCCTTCACATCACGAGCAAGCGAGAAGACAACTTCCACAACTTGGAGAGTGTCTTTCTTCCCATAGGGTGGACGGACATCTTGGAAGTGGTCCTCAGCGACGACGTACTGAAGGGACAGGCCAAGTTCACTTGGACTGGCCTGCCCATTCCTGGCGACGCAAGCAACAATCTCGTCGTACGCGCGCATCAACGT
This sequence comes from Flavobacteriales bacterium UBA1112, assembly GCA_002313415.1. GTDB lineage: Bacteria > Bacteroidota > Bacteroidia > Flavobacteriales_D > Sanyastnellaceae > UBA11663. The sequence continues at coordinate 8,119 of DCBH01000038.1, read as the reverse complement.
TTGACCGAGACCCACGACCTCCCAGGTGTGTCCATTCATCTTCATAAAATTCTGCCTTTGGGTGGAGGCGTAGGCGGAGGGAGTGCCGACGGCACCTTTGTGCTTAGAGCGTTGAACGAGGTATGTCACTTGGGGCTTGATGCGAAAGAATTGCAGGGGCACGCTGAAGATTTGGGCAGCGATTGCCCCTTTTTCGTTCAGGACGGTCCCGCGCTGGTGCGCGGGCGCGGTGAAAACATCACGCCTTTGATCCAAATCCCATCCTTGCAAAACTGGTGGGTGGTTGTCGTCAATCCCGGAATCCACATCAACACTGCGGAGGCCTTTGCGGATGTGGTTCCCAAGCCTCGCCAAACGAATTGGGACGCCCTTGGCGAGACTCCTGTCGAGCGTTGGCATACGCTGATTCAAAACGACTTCGAGGTCGGCGCATGCCGTCGACATGATGAAATCGGCATGTTGATAGACGGACTCCGCCGAGCGGGTGCGTCCTACGTCCAGATGACTGGCAGCGGTTCAACCGTGTTTGGGCTGTTTCGTGAGGAAGGACTGGCTCGGCATGCTGCCGCGCACACCGAGGCGGACTTTTGCGGCCCCGCCGTGACAACTCCGCACTAATTCATACTGACCAACACTGACCCTGTTGGGATTCCACCATCCCACCTAAGTGTACGACTTCTATTTGGGGGCCCGCGAATAAAGCCAGCAACCCAAGCCAGCGAACAAGGCATTGGGAAGCCAAGCCGCCAACAACCTCAGCCCCGACTCACTCAAGACAAACCACGCCGGCAATGCTGCTGAAGCCGCCCAAACAGCAATCACCTTCGACGCAAACACGTAGGTAAATCCAATGAGCACAGCAGCAAACAAATGAAAGCCCGTTCCGCCGCGCAAACGTCGGGCGGCTATCGATACCCCGATCAGTGTCAGCACCAAAATGGCGAAGGCATTGGCTGTGCGACTATGCAGGGTCAATTCCAAATTGGCCGTATCTGCCCCGCGTTGTTGAACCGCATGGATGTACTCTCGGAGCTCAGGCGAAGGCATGGTGGCTACAACCTCGTTTCGTTGTGCAAAATCATCCACCTTCATCACAAGTGAGGTATCCAAACGAGACAGGAACCGATGGCGTTGCTCCCCACGCTTTTTGTAATCGCGAATGCCGACGTTGACCAACCTCCAAAGGCTGTCTTCAGGGATGTATGTCGCCTTCGCAGCGAGGATGCGTTGAGTCAAAGCGTCACCATCCCATTGCTCAAGCTGCAACTTGTATCCCGTGCCTCTGCCGTAATTGACACTTCGGAAATACACGATGGTGCCCGGGGCCACTTCGCGGTAAAGGTTGCGGTCTTTGACGTGAACTGACGTGTTCACAAAACTCTCCTCAAAGGCAAGTTTTTGCTCATTCGCTCGGGGGACAACCCAATGACCAAGCACCATGGCGAGGGCCACGAGCAAAAGTGACGCATAAACGTAGGGTCGGAACAACCTTTTGAATGGCATCCCTCCGGAAAGCATGGCAACGATTTCGCTGTTTTGTGCCAAGCGACTCGTGAACCAAATGATGGTCAAAAACACAATGAATCCCATCAGGAGAGAGGCAAAGTGAAAGCACACATTGATGTAGTAAAACGCGGTATCCAATACCGGGGCCTGATTGTCAATCAACCGGCTCAAGTGCTCCATCAAATCGAAGACCACAACGACCATGCAAAAGACACCCAGCATGAACCCAAAAGTGCCCAGGAACTTGCCCATGATGTATCGATCAAGACGTTTCATCGATCACACGCGTTGAGAAAGCTGAACAACCATTCGGTCTTTCCATTCACGGAAAGTCCCTTCTTGGATTTGTTTGCGGGCTTCGCGAACAAGATCCAGGTAAAACGTCAAATTGTGAACCGATCCGATGTACAACGCCAGCAATTCATTGGCGTGAAACAGATGGCGAACGTAAGCCTTGCTGTACATGCTGTCCACAGGAGCTGTCCCCAAAGGATCGAGGGGACTCATGTCGGTTTTCCACTTGAGGTTCTTCATGTTCATGATGCCATTCCAAGTGTAAAACGTCCCTGTGCGCGCATTTCGCGTGGGCATCACACAATCAAACATGTCGACTCCGAGGGCGATGTTTTCGAGGATGTTTACGGGTGTTCCCACGCCCATCATGTATCTCGGTGCGTCCTCAGGTAAAATGGAACACACCTCTTCGCACATGGCATACATGTCTTCGTGAGGTTCGCCTACGCTCAGACCACCAATGGCGTAACCCAATGAGGGCACCTCAGCCACGGCATGGGCAGAGGCCCTGCGTAACTCTGGATACGTGGATCCCTGAACAATGGGAAACAACGCCTGCTCGTGTCCATACATCGGCTCGGTCTCCTTCATGCGTTGAACGCAACGATGCAACCAACGGTGAGTGAGTTCCATGCTGTTCTTGGCATATTCGAAGGTCGAGGGATATGGCGGACACTCGTCAAAGGCCATGACAACATCTGCCCCAATGCTGCGCTGGATGTCCATGACGCGCTCAGGTGAGAAAAGGTGCTTGCTGCCGTCGATGTGGCTCCGAAATGTGGCTCCTTCCTCGGTGATTTTTCGATTTTCAGCCAAACTGAAGACTTGGTACCCTCCGCTGTCGGTCAAGATGGGTCGGTCCCAATTCATGAATTTGTGCAGACCACCGACTTCTTCGAGGACCTCTGTACCCGGCCTCAGATGCAAGTGATAGGTGTTGCCGAGAATGATGTCTGCGTCAATCACTTCCTTGAGCTCGAGTTGAGGAACAGCACGTACAGATCCGATTGTACCCACTGGCATGAAGATGGGCGTTTGAATGTCGCCGTGATCGGTCGTGAGCACGCCTGCACGTGCCTTGCAATTCGGGTCTTGGGTATGGAGAGTGAACTTCAACGCGTCGGTGTTGACGACCGGACATGGCGTAAGTCCGGGTCATGGAACCCCAAAGGTAACTTCACAGCATGGTCGGTACACTCTTCAACACGGTTGCAGTGGCGGTTGGCGCTTCCGCAGGTCTGGCGCTTGGTGCGAGGTGGTCGACCGAATTGAAAGAGAAGGTGTTTGTTGTGCTGGGCTTATTCACCCTGGCCATCGGAACGACAATGGCGCTTGACACCGAGCAGCCCATCGAATTGTTTCTCGCCCTTGTCCTCGGGACAATCCTAGGTCACAAACTCAAGCTTCAATCGCGTTTGGCTCAATTGACAGCCTTCACCAATCAAGATGCCTCCGAGGGTGCCACTGCCGGTGGTGGATTTGTGGAAGCGATGATTTTGTTTTGTCTCGGCTCCATGACGTTGGTCGGATGCATGGAAGACGGGCTTCTCCACAAGCCCAACCTCCTGTTCATCAAGGGCACAATGGATCTCATTTCAAGTGCATTCCTGGCCGCGACACTCGGTCGAGGCGTGCTTTGGTCGGCCATTGGCGTACTCGTATTTCAAGGTGGACTCACCCTGGCTTTCGGGTTCATGGGCCAAGGCATGTCTCCTGAGCTCATCACTGAACTCAGTGCACTCGGAGGCATCTTGATGTTGGGCATTGGATTGCAACTCATCGGAGTACGTGCATACAACTTGCCGCAATGGCCACTTGTCGACGCATTGCCTGCATTGGCGTTGTTGCCTGTCCTCAGATGGTTCCACGAATTGCTGCTTTGACTGCCATGGCCAAAAAGAAAACATACCGCCGCAGAAGCGCGAAGTCGAACCAAAATCGATTGAAGCACTTGATTTCTGCTGCATGTGTGTTTGGAGGGCTCTATGTGGGTTGGCAATACTATCAAGCTCACTTCGTCACGCCCTGGCATGCTGCCGGAGATCGCGCTGGTCAGGAGGCTGCGGAGTCTTTTTACAGTCGAGACGTGCAGCGCGCTGCCGAGAGGTACGATTTGGATTACGGCTACCTCATGGCACTTCTCATGTTGGAGTGCTCGGGGAAAAAGCCGGCAGGAGCGCGCTTTGAGCCCCACATCTTCAAGCAGCTTCAACGAGTGCGAGACGGCAAGCGTGAGAATTATGAAAACGTCACCGCGGCTCATTTGACAGATGCTTCCGACGATGCCCTGCGCAATTTGGCCACCTCATGGGGACCGTTTCAACTCATGGGTTACAAATGCATCCTTCTCGATGTCAACATCCGCGACATTCGAGGACCCAATGGCATCAAGCATGGGGCCAACTGGATCAATCAAACCTATGGACAGGTAATGCGTCAGGGTAGATTTCGAGATTGTTTTCACATGCACAACACAGGCCAGCCCTACCCGCGGACAGGACTGCCTCGAACGCACGATCCCCAATACGTGCCACGCGGCCTATCCATGATGAAGCAATTCGCCCCTTCGACAGCTCACGCGACGAACTGAACCATGCCTGCGAACAAATACGCCCTTCTTCGCTATCGGATCATTGACCGATGCTTGACCAATTCAGGTAAGCCTTTCCCCACCAAGGAGGAACTGCGTCAAGCTTGTGAAGAGGCGCTATATGGCAGCGACGGAGAGCACATTAGCATTTCAACGGTTGAAAAAGACCTCTGGGCGATGCGAAACGAGGCGGACCTGGGTTATTACGCGCCGATTGAATACCATCGTGATGAGCGCGGTTATCACTACACCGAGGAGGGCTACAGCATCAATGACGTTCAATTGAACGACGACGACCTCGATGCCATCCGGTTTGCCACCAACACGCTCATCCAATTTCGGGACTTGCCCATCTTTCAGCAATTCGACCAAGCCTTGGGAAAAATTGCAGATCGCCTTGCTGTGTCACCCAATTTAGACACCGAGGGCATGGACAAATACATTCAATTTGAGAGCACACCGCACGCGAGTGGTTCGGAACATTTGGCGCCTCTCCTCCAGGCCATTCGCGAAAGGCACGGCATCCGCCTGGGTTACACCAAATTCCGCGAGGATTCTGACACCATCACCAGCTACAACTTGCATCCTTACCTCTTGAAGGAATACAGAAATCGGTGGTACTTGCTGGGATGGGATGCCAGCAAGGGTCACGTTCGTACGTTTGGTTGTGACCGCATCATGACTTTGGATGTTGATCATGAAACCCGATTTCAAGTGGAAGACTCGTTCAAATCGAGCGATTATTTCACCCACGCCTTGGGCATCACTGTCTTGGGTGATGCTGAGCCGGAAGATGTGCGTTTTGAGTGTGATTCCGTACTCGCAAAATATTTGACATCACAACCTTTGCATCACTCTCAGTCCATTTCCAAAGATGACAGCGGTCATTTGGTTTCACTGCGAGTCATGCCCACTTTTGAATTGCTTCAGTGGTTGCAAGCCCACGCAAGTGAAATCACCATTTTGCAACCTGACCACATTAAACTTGCTGTGGTTGAGTCACTTAAGAAAGCCGTAGCACGGCAAAACCAAGGTTAATTCATCTTTTTTTCAGGGTCCGTAAATCCATTGCGGAGTGCTTGGTTCCCTTTGGTTCAGGAAATCCGTTGAACCACCATATCCAAGAAAAATGTCTCTCCCTCTCAACCCTGACCTCATCGCCACACCATGTTCGATTACCACACCGCCGCAAGCTCGAATGTGGGTAGAAAGATTTGCGCGACCACAGGGCTTCAGTCCTTATGCATGGAATACGACGAAGCGCATCGCCATGGAAGTGTGGAAGTGTCATTTCGCAGGTCGCCAGTTTGCCCGCACATTGAACTTCATGCATCCCCTGTTTTACCAAATGATCCGAACACCTGAAGGGTTGCCACTCGTTCCCGAATCATGCATACGTGGGTTCATTTAAACAACATTCAAGGTCTCACTTTAGAATTATGTGTGTGAATCAATTGTTTCTTTTCGAGTTGCGCCTGCAGCCACCAACTCGTAGCTTGCGGCGTCCTGTTCGAAGGGCATTATCGTTGATTCGTCGAGATTTTGAAACCCATGACACGTCACAATCCCATCTCACTTTTGCCGTCGCTGCGAAAACGCCTGCGCCGTGAGATGTCAGTTACCCCAACTCCCTCATCTTCGGGAATGGGAGTCTTGCTCTCCTACACCGGTCTGGTGGATGGCGACATGATTCCCCATTTGGTGCAACTCGCCGAACGTGCATTGCACCACTCACCTCGCACGAGAAAGGAAGTGAAAAGAGCGACGTTTGTGCTGATCGAAGCCGTACAAAATGTCATCCACCACGGACACATCGACGAACGCGGGGAAATCACACTTTATTTGACCTTGGAGAACACCCCTTTGGGGTATCAACTCCACTGTGGCAACCTCATGGAAGATGAGGCCGCTTCAAGAGTGACGGAAAGAATCGGAGAATTGAACAACCTCACCCATTCAGAGTTGAGAAAGGCATACATCGACGCGCTTTGTGTGGGAGGTCAAGATGTTCAATTTGGCAATGCTGGCCTTGGACTCATTAGCATGGCCAAACGAACTGCCGGCCCCATCGAATTTGAATCGTCCTCTCACGAAAGTGGACTTTGTATGGTCACCTTGACCGCAACCATTCAAGGCTGATTTTCAGCCTTTCTGAATGGACCACCTGGCGTCCATATCCCATGTAAATACGTTCAGGTTTTCCTGTCTTTTTTCTTGGCTGCTGGGAACAAAATGTTGTTCAAAATCAGGCGATAACCAGGCGAATTGGGGTGCAAGTTTAAATCTGTGGGAGGATCATTGACCAAGTGACGATAGTCTTCTGGATCGTGGCCGCCGTAGTAGGTCCACTGCCCGAGCCCCAGCGTACCGTGGATGTACTTGGCCGTCGGCAAGTTGCGGTTGTCACCCATAACCGTCACATCCGGCCGGATGAATTCCTTCCTAAACGAAGTGGTTTGACCCATGAAACCCGCGATGACGCGCTCATGACTTTGAGTCAGCATGGTAGGGACAATGTCCCATTTGGCTGAAAAATCAAACAGCGTGAAAAAATCGTTGATGGGTTTGATGTCAGAGTGGTCTTTGGTTCCGTCAATCTCCGAGAACTCATACACCAGCGGATCCATTTCAAGTTGATAATCCTGAAATGCCAAGCCCGCGTCAAATTGCATCTTCGACTGCGCTGCTGGATCTGCCACATCCCCGTCAAACATTGGACCACAGATGTCCACCTCCTGAGCGGCAAGAGCAATGTCGTAACTGTCCGTCCCTGAGCACATCGTAAACAAAAACCCTCCTCCGAGAACAAAATCACGGATGTCCTGGGCCACAGATCGCTTCATCTCACTCACTTTTTGAAAGCCCATGATTTCTGCCGTTCCACTTTGTCTTGCAACCTCCTCTTGGTACCATGCTGCACTTCGATACGCCCGGTAAAACTTTCCATATTGACCCGTAAAGTCCTCGTGGTGCAGATGCAACCAGTCGTATTTGGGCAATTCCCCCGTCAAAATCTTGGTATCATAGACCACGTCATAAGGGATTTCTGCATAGGTCAGAACGAGCGTCACCGCATCGTCCCACGGCTGTTTTCCTTCCGGACTGTACACCGCAATTTTTGGCGTCACCTCAAGTTTTACTCGCTCCATGTTCGCCTCTGGATCCGAAATCTCTTGCAAAATTTGGCCTGCTTGAACATCTGCAATGACCTGATGTGCCACGCCTCGAATGATGCACTCATTTTGAATCTCTGAAATGTTTGGCAACAAGAAACTGCCTCCGCGATAATTCAAAAGCCACTCCACCTCAACCCCATTTTCCAACACCCAAAAAGCCACTCCATAAGCCTTCAAATGATTGGTTTGACTGTCGTCCATGGGAACCAAAATGCGCGCAGCCCAACATGCATGCAGCAGTGCGCATCCCACCAAAGTCAATCCAGCACGTCGAAGCATTTCCATCATGGGTTCAAGATACGGCGAGGGGGCACCCTCCATTCTCATCTCAGAATGGAACGCCATCACCCCCTCCTTCATCGTCGTTCATTTTGGAACCAACGGTGATGGTTTTGGGTTCACTGAATGCCACATTGGGTTGCATCGCATCCCCCAGAGCAGAATCGGCAAACGTATCGTAGTTGTTGAACTTGGCAAGTCGCTGCACAAACTTCATTTTGATGGTATCCAAGGCTCCGTGGCGGTGCTTGGCCAAAATCAATTCTGCAAGCCC
>DCBH01000070.1 GCA_002313415.1 Flavobacteriales bacterium UBA1112 | reverse complement strand
ATCGAGGGGACGTCGGCCAGCGCTACTCCCAAAATGCCTTCTTCGTTAGATTGCTTTCGAATGATTTCATATCGGTCCAAACCATTGGTGAATCCGTCGTATGGTGTCCAGATTAAACTGTTTTCGTAGGAACCAGGTGTTGTGCTCCTAAAAGCACGGAGCAGCATCGTTGAAGATTCTTGGGATTGGGCGACAGACGCTTCGCAGCCGTTGTATGCCACAGCTCGGTAGCGATACGCAAATTCGTCGGTGTTGCGGTCCACATCGACGTGAGACACGGGGAATCCTAAGTTGGCAGGATATCTCGGCACAAGGGGAATCCAAGAACTGTCCAATTCTTCCCAACGCTGGAATTCGTAAAGACTTACTTCCTGAGCCAAAGGATCTGTGGACAACACCAATTCCACACGGGACCGGTCAAGCACCGAGACCCTTTGAAGCTTTGGATTTTCGGGGGCATTGGGATATTCAAAAGGGACCTCGACGAGATTTGAGGCGGCCAATTGCATGTTTCCTCCACGCGCCAAAACACGGTATTCAACCAACGCGGTCAAGGACGCTCCCTCGTGCACCAAGGAGAGAAATGACCCTGCAATCGTGTCTAAACTTGTCCAGGCGCCTCCGTTCTCCCTGTATTGAGGAATGTATTCAGCCACCCCGCCAGCCATGCCGACAGGTGGAAGCCATGCGAGTTGGGCCCGGTCGGTGCAAGGAATTTGAGTGGCGGTTAAAAACACAGTGCGAACACAATCACCAGCACCAGCAGGGTTGGGTGTGCCGTCGTCATCCACGCAATCGTATGCGGCCACTTGATAACTCTCCGGCTCTGCATTGGCGTTGGAAGTGGGAATGATTGCGTCAAACGTGTTGGGATCACCGACGTCTGCCACGATTGCTCCACCGCCAGTGTCGAGGCATTTGTATACGATGTAACCCAAGGTTTCTGGTTCGGGTTCAAAATCCCAGAAAACGTGCGCCACCCCACTGTTCACGTCTACATGGCTTATTTCGGGGGTGTCTCCACCTGCCACGCCAATGACCAAGTCAGCCCTGTTGCTCTCATGCATGTCTTGTCCGTTGGACGCCATCTGGCGCACTCGGTAAATGTGAACTTGCGCACAAGGCCCGGGATTGTCGGTGAAAGACCCACCGAGAGGTGAATCAGGTTGAGTCGCCACAAGCTCCCACGATTGGGTCAACTCGCTGAGTCTCTCAATTTGAAAATCTCCCCCAGCAGCGTCACCTGTAATGGCATAGGGACTGTTCCATTCCAAGTCCACCGTACCAGGTGTTGCACCTTCCTCGATGCTGACATGAATGGAGCAGAGAAATGGAGAGGGATCAGACACGGATTGCAAGTCGTTGTCAACCGTGATTTGCACTCCAATGAAGCAGTGCGCCAATTGGTTGGCATCGTACAAAAACGATGGCATGACCCATCCTGTGGGAAGCACGAGATTGCCGTTGATGATTTCCGAAGAGATGATGTGCCACTGCGTGCCCAAAGGATTTTGGTCCAAATCGAAGACCTTGATTTCATTTTGCACGAACTCCTCTGTCCCCAAAGGTGAGAAGACATCCCAATGTAACGTGGCATTACCCGCATTGTTTACGTTGTCCACATGAGTCAAATTGGGGGGAGATTGCGCCCAAACTCCCAACGAAAACATCGCAGAGAAAGCCACGACAAAAGCGGACTTCGACAAGTTGTGGCACATCGGTATTTTGAAGGAGCACATCATGACATGGGGCAAATCGGCATCAATTCAACGCACGAAGTCCTTCAAAAGTACTGCCACACATCGCGTCGCGTGGGCTGTTTGGTTTGGTTTGCTCACACCAAGGTGTGAGTGGTCCTCCCTTCGTCATGCTGTACTGCCCCCATTCTTGTAATGTTCGGAGCCTCCGTACCCGTATTCTGAGCTTTGTATGGCGTAGCCGTATTTGGAGGCATACCGATTGTAGTAATAAGCCCATCGCTTTGCACGAATGCCATTGAGCACGAATGAAGCATGCCTCAGACCGTTTTGCTTCAAAATTTGTTCAAGGTGTTGGACGCCACGGCGTGATGACTTGTTTACATTGGTGACCAGCAGCGCCGAGTCGACATGTTCCATGAGGACCAGCGCATCGCTGATTGGTAGAATGGGTGGAGTATCCAAGATCACAAAGTCGTAGTTCGCTTTGAGTTGCGCAATGGCTTTTCCTATTCGGTCGCTTAAAATCAAATCAGAGGCATTGGGCGGCACGGCCCCCGCAGTTAACACGTCCATTGAAGGATATGCCCCCGGCGTCATGCTGTCCTTCAGCGGTGCTTTTCCGACCAGGACGTTGGAGGCACCTCTCTCATTGGACAATCCCATGAGGGTATGGATTCGTGGCTTGTGCATGTCAAAGTCGACCAGCGCCACCTTCTTTTCTGCCTTGGCCAAGATGCTCGCCAAGTTCGCGGAGACAAAACTCTTTCCTTCCTGCGGATGTAAGGAAGAGACGAGAATGACATTGGCACCTTCTTTGGCAAGCAGATATTGAAGGTTTGTTCGAAGTGCGCGAAAAGATTCTGTGACCGCACTTCGACTGTTATGTCTGCAGGCAATGGGGTCAGCTTCCAGTTCCTTGTAAAAAGGGATGCCAGCAACCACAGGTGCTTCGACACATTCACGAAGTTCTGAGGTCGACTCGATGCGTTCAAAAAACATGGTGCGTACCACTGCCAAAATCAAGGCCACCAGGAGGCCCGTTGCCGTGTAAGTCAGAATGGTCCTCCTCTTGTTGGGTCCCACCTTTCCAGCATAACGCGCTCGCTCAATCAGCGAAGCTTCAGGTGTAATGCTCGCCCGCGCGATGATGTTGGCGGCTTTTCGTTCCAACAGGTACAAGGCCAGCTTTTCGTTGACGCCCAACTTGCGCTCCATGGCGAGGATGTCGCGCTGGGTTTTAGGCAAGCTGGACAAGAGAGACTCAAGGTCGCGGATGTTTGCCCGCAGATCGACGCGACTGCGCTCCACAGCTCCCATTTTGTCTGCGAGATAGCTCACCACGTTTCCGCGAACATGTTGGGCACTGGAATCGAGTCGTCGCACTTGGTACGAACCCGGCTTCACATCGAGCAAAAGCCCCGTGCGCTTGGCCTCGAGTTCCATCAAGTCCCCAATTTGTTCTGCCATCCAAGGGTCGTCGAGCATGAAGTAAGAAGAGGGGGGCAGCTCTACGTCTCCACCCTTGGAAGAAAGGAATGTCCCCAATTCATCGAGAGACTCTGCTTGGACATCCATTTCCCCCAGTTGCCGCTCGAGGTCGACCAGGGTGTTGAAGTATTCATTCTGCTCACGGGTGAGATCGAGAACTTCATTTTGTGCACGGTAAAAGTCGACCTGGCGTTCTAGGGTGTCTGTCAGGGCATTGATTTCCGCGAGCTGGCCGTTGATGAACACTTCTGTTTGAAGGTTGGTTGCCAAACGCGCTTCTGCCGTGTACTCAATGTACGTTGCCGCCAAAGTGTCAAGAAATCGCTTTGCACGGTTGGGTAAAACATCGGTACAAGTCATCGAGATGACGCTTGTGCGTTCCACGTTGGTGGTTTCAAGGGCACTTCGAAATTGCGCGATGCGTTGCTCGCGCGTTTTCACTCGAATCCGGAAATGCTGGGTTGCCGAGCTCGCAAGACGAGCTGCATCGCGCGCCACCTCGTCATCCAACCGCACCACGAGGTCGATTCCGTGCTTTACGATGCGCTGTCCAAAAGGAGCTTCCAATGTCACCTGTTCTTCTTCAGGTCCCGTTGCTTTCAGCCGCAAACGACACGTGTTGGCATCCAAGACAAAGAGGTCGATGGCTTCGCCAGTCATGTCAGGAGAGAATCCTTCAACATTGACTTCGACGTCGAGGGCACCAAATCCTGCCACAGGCATCTCTTTGATACGCCCCACCAGATGGTGATCGATCTGGTCACCAATTTTGTCGATGGCACGGCCCACAAGGTCGAAAGAACGGAGGACGCGCAGTTGGTTTTGCACCTCATTGTTGAAGTAGCTGTAGTTGCTTGAGACTCCTCGAGAGCCAAGCATGGCATCTACGCCGGTGCTCTCTTTTTGGTTGACCAAAATCTCTGACGTTGCCGTGTGCAGGTCAACCGTCTTGTGCGTTACCAAACGCCCCGCGCCATAACCAACAACTGCAAAACCCAGCAAAACCCACCAATTCTTCGCGAGCAATTTGATGTAAGGCCTCAAATCTTCAAAGCTTACGAGGGGTGTCTGTGGATTCTTTGCCATCTTGCGCAAAAGTATGCGTCCATGCGAACTCTTGCTCTCATTTTC
>DCBH01000020.1 GCA_002313415.1 Flavobacteriales bacterium UBA1112 | reverse complement strand
ACCTTCTCCTTGTTTTGGTCATATTTTACTTCCATGGTGGCAAACGTTTCGTTCACCTTTCCTTTTAAGGTGCGCTGAGTGGCTTGCAAACTATTCTCCACTTTGACGAAGCCATTCAAAACTTCTTTGGAGATGTTCAAGGCCAAAAGTGCGGTCAGGACGAGGTACATCATCCCGATCATTTTTTGGCGTGGTGTTTCTTTTCCTCCGGCCATGTTTTTGGGGTTAGCTGCGACCGCCTCCCATGGCGTTCAACATGTTGCCGTAGACCGTGTTGAGAGAAGCCAAATTTTTGGCCAATTCGGAGATACTCTCCTTGTAAGCTTTCGTGTCTTCTACAGAATCATTGAGGTTTTGCATCAACTCCCCCATGCTTTCAAACAACTCCTTGTTTTGTCGCATCTGGGCAAGCTGTCCTTCGTACATGTCATTCAAGGAATTCAAATTGTCATTCATTTTCGCCAAACCCGTTCCCGTGGCTGCACCCTCTGCACTCGCTCGGACGAGCCCAGTTAAACCTTCACTTACTTCTTCGTAGGTGGAGCTCAGTGAGTCTACTCGGTTGGACGCTTTGACCAACGAATCACTGAAATCTTTTGTGGCGACTGAGGCATCGGCGACTTCACCCATCTTCGATGCTTGTTCACCGAGATGTTTCATGCCTTCTCCCAACTTGGAAATCATGTCATGGTCGATGTTGGCCTTGGACAACATTTCGTCCAACTGCTGTGTGGGTGTTCTGTCTGCACCTTCACCCGTAGCGAGTTGGGGATAAACGAGAGACCAGTCAGGCTCTTCATGTGGCTTTTCAAAAGCCGACATGAAAAAGATGAAAGCTTCTGTACCAAGACCTAGAATAAGCATCAAGGAAGCGCCTTCCCAGTGTTGGATTTTAAACAACGCTCCTATGATGACAATGGCCGCGCCCCATCCATAGAGCTTGGCCATAAAATTCTTCCACTGCTTGCTTCCTGGTTTCATGGTTATGGGTTAATAGGTTGTTGGTTTCAATTCAGCTAACGCTGTGCAGGTAGGTTTCATTGTGCTTGAGGCGTGTGGTTTCAATTCACGCCGCGTACGTTTAATTCCATTCTTCGGGCAATCCGGACTTGCCTCGACCGAGATATGACATCACTGAACGGAATCCAATGGATGCCTTTGCAGTGTCACTGTACTCGAATGTGCGCGTGCCAGTCTGGCAGTAATAGCCGATGTCTTTCCAAGACCCACCACGTATTACTTTCCGCTTCAAAGCTGGAGGATCGTCCACCCTAGCGTGGTAGACGTAATCGGGGGCTAGATCCCACGAAAAGTCATACACCGTTTCGTCATAGGCAGTATTGGTCCATTCTGCCACGTTACCACTCATGTTGTACAGTCCATAGTCGTTGGGGCTGTAAGATTCAACAGGCGCAGTGTAAGCATTTGCATCTTCAACGTAATCGCCCCGCATCGGCTTGAAGTTGGCCAAAACACATCCCTGTTGATTTCTGGCATATGGACCACCCCAGGGGAAGGGCGCCAGATTCCGTCCGCCACGGGCTGCAAATTCCCACTCAGCTTCTGAAGGAAGACGAAATTTTTGAACGAAGGTTTCATTGTTCTTCTGTTTCCACTCGTTCATGATTTGGGTACGCCATGCATTGAACGCTTTTGCTTGGCCCCACGTCACACCTACTACGGGATAGTCGTCGAATGCCGGGTGCCAGAAATAGGCTTCGGCGTAGGGCTCGTTGTAGGCGTACGTTGCATCGTGAATCCAAACAAGGGTGTCCGGGTAGACGTTGATGATTTCTTCAACAACAAATTGAGCTCGGTCACTATGTCGACGCGTGGAATGGAGCTGGTTTAAGGTATTGACTTCACCGTACTCTTCATCTCTTTCTCCTTTTCTGGCTGCTGCGTCGAGATTGACCCAGTAGTAGCGGTAATTCAATTTACGGGTATCCAATTCGCGACGGTTGTAAAACCGGTCCGATCCTTGAAGGAAAAATTCGTCGTAGAGCAGATCAAAGATGTCTTCATCTTCCCAATCAATGGGTTCATCCCAATTGAGAAGAAAGCCCTTGTCTATAAAACGATCCAACTCTTGTCCTCTCGCATTCTCTTCGATGTAGTATCGGTCGTCGTCGTTGTCTGCAAGCGTTTGGAGGTACAACGAGTCGCGGACGTAATGGACGAACTGGCGGTATTCGTTGTTGGTGATTTCATGCACATCCATGTAGAATGAAGGGATGGTCACCGTCTTGGATCGTGTATTCAGGGCGAAGGGAACATCTTGATCACTTGGCCCCATCGTGTAGGAACCGAAATGGATGTAGTTCATTCCAAATGGGTTGGACTGTTCCCAGTACTTGCGGGGTTGAACCCCGACCAGTTCTCCCTGGGGGCCCATGTAGCACCCCGACAAAAGGATGGGGGCCACAAGGATCGTCAGGAGCTTTTTCATGGATTGATTTTCTTGCAAAATTGTTAGGCGATACTTCAACGACTGAAAGACACGTTTTCGTGTGGCTTACAGAAATCGAGGGTTGGCATATTTGTTTTCGACAGGCGTCGTGAGAAATTTGAAAGCCCAAGACACAAAAACTTCAGCGGTTCCTGGTGTGTAGGAATTCAATTCACTCGTGGTTACGTCAAATGAAGCACCGACCTTAAAGACTTGTTCACTCGAGGTAATCCCTTCTTTTTTCGACAAGCGATGTTGAACCCCCGCAGATGGGGCAACGGCATCCCCTTGGCGCCAGGTCAAACCTCCCCACAAAAAGTTGTTCCAAAGCACATTGACGTTGACGTCGACAGCTGTGGCATTCAGATCGGTCTTGGCCAAAACATTGCTCCGGAGGATGAGCTCTTCCCCATTCAGAGGATAGTTGTATCCTCCCATGAAGTAGTAGTGCCTGGTGGGAATGATGTTCAAAGAAGTCATCTGCACTTCGGCGACATGTGTCATGGACAATCCAGCATAGTATTCATTGCTCTTGCGCATGAAAACACCGAAATCAATGTCCGTGGATGTACCGGAGCCGTTGGTTTGTGGTATGGCAGGGTCAGATTGCCAGTCGTCTACTGCAATCCAATTCGCATCAAAACTTTTACTGAAGAGGGACACATTCAATCCAATGCCTATTTGGGCGCCGTTGGCCAATGTCGGCAGGTGGTATGCGTAGCCCAGCTTTACCATTGTATTGGACTCTTGACCAATTTCGTCTTGATACAATTGCAGGCCTAAGGCACCTGGCACGAAGTCTACCTTGGTGTGCGCATTGACCATGGTGGTGACTGGAGCTCCGTTCACACCACTCCATTGGTCACGATACCAAATGTTCACGTGCGTGAGGTCGTCATTGCCTGCAGCTCCGATGTTGAAGGCTGCAAGGTCGTTAAACCATTGAGTCATCTGGGGGTCTTGCTGGCCGAAAGCTTTCACCACGGTCAGGCATGCAAAAGCCAGACAAATTGAGATGTTGCGAATCATCTTATTCCTTTGATTTTCAGCAGATTGTACCTCTAAACAACTGCGCAGAGGTTGGCTAATATAAGGATTTTCCTTGTGCCTGAGCGCTTGCCTCTCGCTTTGCGTTGGACGTGTGTTTCTGAATTCAAACATGCTCAAGCCAATTTTTGGTACGTTCGCCACCATCGATCCGGAAGGGATCCCTCTGAAGCTTCAACGTATTCATCATATGAGCATGGTACGAGTAAACTGGAGGAAAGTTTCGATTTTTCATGGTTTGGCGCTGGGACATCCATCCACCAACGGTCACTTTTAGGGCTTTTGTAAAACACAATTTCATGCAATTCACCAGGCAAATCGACCACATATTTCAGGTAGTCTTCTGTGTTGCACTTGGGATGGTCACCTTTTTGATTAAAAATACCTTCCAACATATGCCAGACGCCCTGTGCGACCAATTGAGCTCCTCGGCTCCTGTCGTCCAAGTTGGGATTGTGCTCGAAGATGCCTGAGACAAGCAGACGGTCGCTCATCCCAATGTATCTCGCAAGCTGACAAAAATGCTCTGCGGTCATTCCATTGGGGCTGGCGTGTGTTGAGGCGGGATGGTCTGATGCCCGTATTGCCGCAACATCGATGGTCACCAGGTCTGCATTGCGCACGACAGGCTCAATCTGTTGAATGTTTTGAAGCAGATTTCCCAATCGTATGGCCTCAAACTGCAACCTTTCAAGAAGTTCGAGCGTGTCGGGATCTGTGAGATATCCCTGATGCCCGACGTTGGCATAGTCAAAGAGGTAATTGGGTTCGTGCATGACCACAGAATTCATGTGGTTTCGAGAACTGATGATGCTAGGGTCGCCGCCAAAGTCCAGTCTTGGATCGACGGTGACGACGTTCATTGGACGGCCTACGGAGTCGAGTGCACGGTAAAGTGGAATGGTCAAATCGTGGCCGCCACCGAGGACAATGGGAACAATACCCATTTGGATCATTTCTGCGACAACTGACTGAACGGCGGCATAGGTGTCGTCTTCGGTCGCACCCGCTCTAATGTTGCCGAGATCTGCAGTGGGTTGCCAGTCTGACGGCGGAACAAGTTGGTACAGCCAGTTGCGAATGGCATCTGGAGCGGAAGCACAACCCTCATTGTCTCCCGATCGGCGGCCATCATTGACCCCAAAAAGAGCCACTCGAGCGCCCTCCAACATGGGGCGAGCATCAAAGCGGTGAGCTTCAATGCGGTCAGCTATCCGAGCAACGCCCTCTGCATTAGAGATGTCAGGGGCATTGACCGGTTCGAACAAGTCGAAGAATCCATCGAGCATGAACCAAAATTTTGGAGCCCAAAGCTCCTTTGGAGTGCAAGGTCGCAGGCCAATGCCTTAGTTCGTACGATGCTACAAGGCAAGCATTCACAACTGAATGTGAATGCACGTCGCAACAGCTTTGCCCTTCAGTCGATTAAGACTTCTTTCGGCGCCCGCGCTTGGGACGGTTTTTGGCCTCTTCGATGAGCTCTTGCACCCGCTCCCACGTCAAATCCTCCGGCTTTTCTTCCTTCGGAATCTTGGCGTTGAGCTTGCCAGCCTTGATGTAAGGACCGAATCGACCGTTCAAAACTCGGACGGTTTCATCTTCATCAAAAACCTTGATGAGTGCTTTGGCATCGGCTTCGATTTTGGCTTGAATCAATTCAACGGCGCGCTCAAGAGTCACCGTGTACGGATCATCCCCACTGTCAGCTTTGAGAGACACAAATTTGCCATCGTGCCTGACGTAAGGTCCAAAGCGACCAATGGCTGCGGTGACCTTTTTCCCGTCAAGCTCGCCTAGTGTTCTCGGCAATTTGAATAGGTCCAGGGCCTCTTGCAGGGTCAGTGTTTCAATGGATTGACCAGGCAAGAGGGAGGCATATTGCTTTTCTTCGTCGTCGGGCCCTCCGATTTGAGCCATAGGACCGTACCGTCCAATTCTACAAAGAATTTGAGCTCCTGAATCGGGGTGAACACCGAGGATTCGTTCGCCGGAGGCACGCTCCGCGTGTTCCATGGTTGTATCCACAGTTTCTTTGAATGGCGCGTAAAACCTCTTTAACATGGCACGCCAATCAAGTTGCCCGCGAGCAATGACATCAAATTCTCCCTCCACGTCTGCTGTGAAATTGTAATCTAAAATGTTTTGGAAGTGTTCCAACAGGAAGTCATTGACCACCAAACCGATGTCCGTTGGGAAAAGCTTACCACGCTCCTGTCCCGCATTTTCTTCAGCCGTTTCCGATTGGATTGTCGTACCAGCAAGTGTGATTACCCGGTATTCGCGTGGTGTGCCGTCTCGATCCTCCTTCACCACATAGCCTCGCTTTTGCATCACGTCAATGGTGGATGCGTATGTAGAAGGACGTCCGATGCCGAGTTCTTCTAGGCGTTTCACTAGGCTCGCCTCGGTGTATCGAGGTGGATGTTTGCTGAAACGCTGAGTGGCTACAATGTTTTTGCGCGACATAGACTGCCCTTTGGTCATGGCAGGAAGCATGTCTTTGGTCGTCTCATCCTGCCCATCCTCTTCATCTGTCCCTTCTAAATACAACTTCAAGAAACCTTCGAATGTGATGACTTCACCTCGAGCAACGAATTCCTCGTCTCTCCCAGACACTGAGATTTTGGCTACCGTTTTGTCAAGTTTGGCATCGGCCATTTGTGATGCCAAGGTGCGCTTGTATATGAGTTCGTACAATCGCTGTTCTTCTCTTGAGGCATCGATGTTCGAAACAGACAAATCTGTCGGACGGATGGCTTCGTGTGCCTCTTGGGCGCCTTTGCTTTTGGACGAGTAGGTTCTCTGAAAAGCATATTCTGCACCAAAGGTTTTTGAAATTTCCTTCTCAGCTGCGGCCAATGCGACGTCACTCAGATTTGTTGAATCTGTTCTCATGTAGGTGATGCGTCCAGCCTCATACAACCGTTGAGCAACGCCCATGGTACGAGAAACGCTGAAGCTCAGTTTTCTCGAAGCCTCTTGTTGCAATGTCGATGTTGTAAAAGGTGCAGCAGGTTTCTTGGTGGATGGCTTGGTTTCAATGGAAGACACAAGATGATCGGCGGAAGCACAAGCTTGCAAAAACGTTTGGGCTTCGGACTCGGACTTGAAGGTTTTGCTGCAGGTAGCTTTGACGACGGCATTCCCAGTATCGAAGTGTCCTACAACGCGGAACGTCGATTTCGCGGTGTGTCCATCGATTTCACGCTCTCGGTCGACCACAATTCGGACGCCTACGCTTTGCACCCGACCCGCGCTGAGAGATGGACGAATTTTGCGCCACAGGACGGGGCTCAATTCAAAGCCCACGAGGCGATCCAAAATTCGGCGAGCCTGTTGCGCATTGACGAGGTCGGCATCCACGTTGCGAGGCGATTCAATGGCCTTGAGGATGGCAGGCTTGGTAATTTCAGAAAATACGATGCGCTTTGTCTGCGACTCCTTCAGATTTAACGCCTCCATCAGGTGCCAGCTGATGGCCTCTCCCTCCCGGTCTTCATCTGTGGCGAGCCATACAGTTTCGGCTTGCTTGGCCAGGGACTTCAATTCCGTGACGACTTTTTTTGAGGAAGGACTCACGATGTACTTGGGGGCAAAGTCGTTGTCGATGTCAACGCTGTCATTGCCTTTGGCGAGGTCTCTGATGTGACCCATCGATGACTTCACGACGAAGTCTTTTCCTAAATAGCCTTCGATTGTCTTTGCCTTGGCAGGAGACTCTACGATCACAAGATTTTTTGCCATGTTGTTTCGCGATTGGGGGGGCAAATTAAAGACAACCGGAGGACAATATGGTTCGCCAAGAATGCATAAAAACGTTGTCGCATGGAATACCCCTAAAGGGGTGACAATTTGTCAGTAGTGTACATTTGCACCATGCGAGGCGGAGAACACGTTCTGGAAGAAGGTCGCCAAGGAGAGGCAACCATCGTGGCTGGACCTGGGTCTGGCACACGTAAGTTGTACTTGGAAAGCTATGGTTGCCAAATGAATTTCAGCGACAGTGAAATCGTGGCAAGCATTCTTTCAGATGCCGGGTTTCAAACGACCAGAGATGCCGACGACGCAGATTTGGTATTGCTGAATACGTGCGCAATTCGAGACAATGCCGAGCAACGGGTCCGCAACAGACTTGTTCATTTCAAGGGCAACAAAGCCAAAAATCCGAATCTGGTTGTTGGGGTGCTGGGTTGCATGGCCGAACGCTTGCGAGACAAGTTGCTCGAGGAAGAGAAACTTGTGGACTTGGTCGTGGGTCCCGACGCATATCGGGACTTACCCAACTTGGTCGACCAAGTCGAAGGGGGGCAGAAAGCGGTCAATGTGTTGCTTTCCCGCGAAGAAACCTATGCTGAGATTAGCCCTGTTCGCTTGGATAAAAGCGGAGTGACCGCCTTCATCAGCATCATGCGAGGTTGCGACAACATGTGCTCATTTTGTGTCGTCCCTTTCACTCGAGGTCGTGAGCGCAGTCGCGATCCTCAGAGCATCGTACGCGAGGCCCACGAACTTTATGAGCTTGGGTACCGGGAAGTCACACTCCTTGGGCAGAATGTCGATTCTTACAAATGGAACATCGACAACAAAGGGGTTGTCAAAGACAAAACTCTCCCTGTGGTTCGATTTGCAGAGTTGCTTGAAATGGTAGCAAGGGTCAATTCTGACCTTCGAGTTCGCTTTAGCACTTCCCATCCCAAGGACATGACCGATGATGTCTTGCACGCCATGTCGCGCCACGAAAACATTTGCAAGTACATCCACCTTCCAGTCCAAAGTGGGCACAGCAATGTTTTGAAGCGCATGAATCGAGGATACACTCGCGAGTGGTACCTCGATCGAATCGCTGCCATTCGTCGCATCATGCCTGAGTGTGCAATCAGCACAGATGTCATCACAGGTTTTTGTGGCGAAACTGAGGAGGAACATCAAGCCACGCTCGAGCTTATGGATGAAGTACGGTACGACATGGCATTCATGTTTAAGTACAGCGAACGTCCCAAAACATTGGCTGAGCGAAAATTTGAGGACGACGTTCCCGAGAATGTCAAAGGTGCTCGATTGCAGGAAATCATTGCGCGGCAAATGATTCACGGAAAAGAACGGACGCGAGCCCTGATGGGACAGGTCCACCG
>DCBH01000035.1 GCA_002313415.1 Flavobacteriales bacterium UBA1112 | reverse complement strand
AGTGAGGTCAATCAAAGGTGGATTATTTGACAATGAATTTGTGTGTTTCTAGACAATCGTTTGAGGTGATGACGGCGGTATACATCCCCGATTTCCAGTCACTCACGTCAATCCAATTGTCTCCCTCCATCAATCGGCGTTCTTCTTGCACCCTTCCTTTCAGGTCAAAACAGCGGAGGACGGCATTGCTTGACCAATCACTTTTCACAAAAATCAAGCCTCCTGAAGAGGGATTGGGGTGTATCGAAATGTTGGAACGTTGCGGAGACTCTGTTACTTGAGTTGGGTTGGATTCATTGACGATCACCTGACCTACCATCCCGGCTTGCGCGTGAGCTCCAATTGAGCAATCGTATTCATATACACCTGCGACTGTAAATGTGTGTGCACCAATGCATGCGCCATCCGTGCCGCTGCTGACAGGGTTGATGTAAAAGGTTTCGGGATTGCCCCAATTTTCACCCAACGTACTTTGTTCGCCATTGACGTCGTGGAATCCTCCTAAGTTGACCCAAACAACAGTTTCACCCTGTTCAATTTGAACGACTTCAGGTGAATACAGGAAATTGCTCGCCTCAACGACGACTCCTTCAATGCCACAAGGATTGTCTTGTGACATCGACTGAAACGAGGGGGTCGCGAATAAAATGGTTGCGACAGGAAGGAAGAGGGTGTTTCGAAAATTCATGTAATTCAAGGTTTTAATGGCTTCTTAATGACTTTGGAGGACGTTGTAGACGGTAAAATTACACCACGATGCATCTAGTCAGGCTTGTCGGAGCATCATGGAAAAGCATTTTGCTTCTGTCGAAGACTGGATGGTGCTGTGGGATGACAGGCACAAATGGCATCTTAATAACTTCGTAGCTAGCCTAATCGTCGGATGTCAAGAAGTTTTTTGGCATTGGCGCTCGGGAAGTGAGCAAAAAACGATTTTGAACACGCTACAGAAATATCAAATGTGGAGGGCATTGGACCATTTTGTCGGTGGCAAATCCCCCGCGAGGAGATATGAGGCCAAGCGCCATCAATTGATGCCGTCCCTGGATTTGTCAAAAAAGCCTGTCAAAACCATCCCTGTTCGCAGGGACATTTCAGATGCGGAGTTTCTCGAGCAGCACGTACGTCGAGCTCAGCCAGTGGTGTTGAAGGGAAGAGCCTCGGAGTGGCCGTGCGTTCAAGAATGGTCCATGGATTGGCTGAGGGACAATTATGGGGAGGACAAAGTGGACATCTTTGACCCCCTCGATTCTACTTCGAATCGGGTGAATAACGACGTTGAAGTCACAACCCTCTCCACAGTTCTCGACGCCATGGAGAAAGGAGACGTCAGCAAGTACAGCAGATTCAATCGCTTGTTGTACGACCATCCTGATTTGGTGGATCATTTCGATTGGCAGTGGCTTCGAAGGATGAGAAGTCCTTGGTCATCCGGCAAGACGTTTCAAGTATTCATCGGAGGAAAAGGAACACGAACCTCACTTCACTGCGCCGGAGAACACAACTTGTTTACCCAAGTTCATGGGCGAAAGCATTGGTACCTTGTTGAACCTCGAGCTGACATCTGGTTGCGTCCGCCCGTCACTCGCACCCCATATTTCTACAGCTTGTTCAATCCAGAAAAGCCTGACTTTGATTCGCACCCAGGAATGGCCGTAACGCAGGTGTGGGAATGCACTTTGGAAAGTGGGGATGTCCTCTTTAATCCACCTTTTTGGTGGCACCAGGTCCACAACGTGACTCCGTCCATCGGGGTGGGATTCAGATGGTTTGATTTGGTAGACAACCTTAAATCGAGTCCGATGGGAACGGCCTTGACACTCTTGGCAACAAACCCACCAATATGGACAGCCACCAAGCACAGGGCTAATTTTGCGGCGATTTTTAAACGAATGAAGTCCCAGCCATGATATCACCGAAGCCAACAGAAGTCACCATCAAATTCCCCCCCGAAGAGGATGATTTTTTCAGGGATTTGAGGGCTGAAATCAGGGATTATTTCAAAGCCACAGGTCAGAGCATCTACGGCAACAACACGATGTACATCAAAGTCGCGGTTCTGGCGATGGTATACCTGGGAGCATATCTCCTTCCCTGGTTTCTTCCTGCCAACTCACTCTTGGTCATCATCACGTATGCTTTTTTAGGAATGTGGAGTGTGTTCTTGGGGGTCAATGTGGGACACGATGCAGCGCATCACGCCTTGTTCAAGAATCGCAGATACAACAATCTCGCCATGCACATTTTTGATTTGCTTGGCCTGAGTTCATTCAACTGGAAGAATCGTCATGTGTCGGGACATCACGTCTTCTCCAACATCATGAATTATGACCCTGACATACAGCAGTCGGCGGTGGTAAAAATTTTTCCGCAAGACGAGAGACGGAAATTTCACAAATGGCAGTGGCTGTACATGCCATTCATTTACGCCATTTTCATTCCGAGATGGGTGTTCTACAGAGATTTTAAAGACGTTTTCTACGAATTCATAGGGGGCTTCAAAAATCGCCCATACCCCGTGTTCCAAGTGTTCAAAATGACGTTTTTCAAAGTGTTTTACATCACCTATTTGGTGGTGCTGCCGACCATTTTCACGGAGCACAGTCTTGGCACAATGATCTGGGCCTTGGCTGCATTGATGGTCGCCAGCAGCGCCACAATTGTGGTGGTCTTGCTCACCACTCACATGCTCGACGATTCGGCCTTTCCAGACCCTGACGAGTTCGGCATGATGCCTTACTCTTGGTCCAAGCATCAAATGAAGACCACAAGTGATTATGCGACGGAAAACGTCTTTGTCACACACTTGTTTGGTGGTTTCAATCACCACGTGATTCATCATTTGTTTCAACACGTTTGCCATGTGCACTATCCGGCCATGACGCGAATCTTAATTCAGGTTGCGGCCAAACACAACGTGACTTACAGAACCAAAAAACGAATTCTGCCAGCCATGCGTTCGCACTTCAGGCTCCTCTACAACAATGGCATCGCGCCGGATCAATTCACATACGATTTCTGATGAATGTCATTGTTACAGGAGCGACGGGCTTCCTGGGAGGCAGGCTGCTAGAGCGCTTGGCAAAGAAATGTCCGGTGGATACTCAATTGATTGGGATTGGGCGAACCTTGAGACCTCAGAATACGGTCAACCATGAGCGCGTTCGTTACGAGCTTGGAAATCTCGAGGATGAATCCTTTGTGCAAAGGGTTTTTCGCGGGGCCGATAAGGTGGTGCACGCAGCCGCCCTCAGTTCCCAAATGGGACCTCCTGGCGCATTTGAGCGTGCGAATGTACAGGTCACCAGGCACGTGGTGAATGCCTGTTTGGAGGAGGCTGTTCAGCGGTTGGTATTGATCAGCTCGCCGAGTGTTTATTTCCGATTGGAAGACCAGACCAACATCCAAGAATCGGACCCACTTCCCGAGCCCATCAATGTGTATGCGAGAACGAAGAGAGAAGCCGAATGCATCGTGCAAGAGAGTGGAGTACCCCACGTTATTCTCAGGCCTCGCGCATTGATTGGGCAAGGAGATACCGTCATCTTGCCCAGGGTGATTCGAGCACACGCAGAGGGAAGGTTGAGGCGCATGGGGTCCCAAGAAAACAAAGTCGATTTAACCCCGGTATCGAATGTGGTGGACGCCATTTTGTTGGCTTTGGATGCCAAGGCAGAGGCCTTAAATCAGATCTACAACATCTCCAACGGCTCTCCTGAACTCTTGTGGCCTTTGTTGGATGAGGTATTCGACAAGTTGGGGCTTGAGCCCGTGAACAAGCACATTTCGTTGTTTGCAGCCAAAGGCATTGCTCGAATGTTGGAGTGGCACGCCAAATGGCTCAATGGTCACAAAGAACCCGCCTTGACGGTCTATGGGATTGGAACATTGACCAACACATTTGCCATGGACATCTCCAAGGCGCGCGAACTCCTTGGATATGAGCCTCGGCAATCTGTTCAAGAGGCCATGGATGAGTTTTTGAGTTGGTACAAATCCACTCAGTCATGACCAAGGTTCGATTGCGAATTCGGAATTCTGGGTTGTGTTGGGCAAAAGCCCATCACACCATGAAACGGGCTCCAAGAAAGGACATACGTTTCTATGCGACCTGGGCTGAAATCACTCACCCAGATCGTGGCACCATCCTCTTCGACACAGGTTATACATCACGCTTTCACAAGGCCACTTCGCGTTTTCCCAATTCGATTTACGCCCGCATGACACCTGTGGAAATTGACAAATCAGAAGAAGCACACTCCCAAGTCAAAAGTGAGGACGTTCGACACATCCTCCTTTCTCACTTGCACGCTGACCATGTTGGTGGTTTGCGTGACTTTCCAAATGCCCAGTGCTGGACCTCAGAAGACTGCAAACAGGAGTTTGCCAACTTGCCTGTTTGGCGAGGATTCACCAAGGGACTTCTTCACGATTTGATGCCAGAAGATTGGTTGTCGACCTGCAATACATTCGAATCTTGTCCGGCATTCCTTCATCCTCAACTTGGACAAGGCTGGAATGTATTTGGCGATGGTAGCATTGTGATGTTTTCTTTTCCTGGACACGCTTCTGGACAACACGGGGCGCTCGTCCAAACAGAAAATCACGGCCCCGTTCTGTTGGCGGCAGACGCCATTTGGAACTTGAAGGCCCTTACTGAGGGCCGCACGCCCCATCCCATTGTGAGGTTGTTTTTTGACGACTGGTCTGCCTATCATCAAACTCTCGATAAGCTGCGTTCTTTTCACAAAGCGCATTCTGATGTTCCCATTTTAGGGACCCACTGCCCCACCACGTATTCGTGGGTGGCTGACAAAAGCCACTCATGAAATTGCCATTCAAACTTCGAGTCATTCTCGCCCTTTTTCAGCTTGGAAGGGAACGTCGTCAATTTGAGCGGAACCCCCTCTATCACCAACAGCGCATGTGGAGGAGATTTCGACGAAATACCTTAGCCAAATCGCCGCTTTACGGTGACCAAAGAGAATCTTGCATCGAGGACTTTCCAATTCAAGGAAAGCTTGAATTTACCCGTGACTTTGATTTCATCAACACACGCGGTATTCGCTTTGATGACGCCATGCATGTAGCTCAAGAGGCAGAAGACAGTCGAGACTTTACTCCCACAATCGACGGTGTGACGGTCGGTCTTTCTTCAGGGACTTCAGGAAATCGAGGGGTCTTCCTCGTGAGTGAAGAGGAACGCGCTTTCTGGGTTGCCATGGTGCTGCAGCGCATCCTGGGATTTTCCCTGAAAAAGAGAAAGGTGGCATTTTTTCTCAGGGCAAACAGCAAACTTTATACCTCGGTGCAATCGAGGCTCATCCGTTTCTCATTTTTTGACCTCCTGATTCCTGTCGAACAACATTTCACCGAGCTCAACGACCTTCAACCGGACATCGTGGTCGGACAACCAAGCTTGCTGATGATGCTTGTGGACGCTCAGCGCGAAGGCAAGCTCAGAATTGCGCCTCACAAAGTGATTTCAGTCGCAGAAGTGTTGTCCTCAGAAGACCAAAAGGCCATCAAGTCTTGTTTTCAAGTGTCGGTTCAACAAGTGTATCAGTGCAATGAGGGCATGTTTGGCCAGACTTGCGCTCACGGCAACTTCCACTTGAATGAAGACGGCTTGCTCATCGAAAAGGATTGGCTCGACGAGACTCGATTCCAGCCCATTGTCACAGACATGCGAAGGAAAATTCAGCCTGTGGTTCGCTACAAAATGAATGACATCTTGCACGCCACAAAGTGCGACTGCGGATCGAAGATGATTGCCGTGTCTCAAATCGAAGGTCGCACCGACGATGTCCTTCATTTTGATGGTGGCCGGAGAATTTTCCCAGATTTCATTCGACGAGCTGTCATTGGTTCACACAAAGACATCTCGAACTATCAAATCATTCAGGAAGATTCCAAAACGCTGTCGCTTTATGTGGATCCCAAAAGCCTGTGGGATGTTGCAGCACAAGCCTTAACACGTCTTTTTGAAGCTCAACAACTCCTGGACATTGAGATTCGCAGAGTCGAGAACAAAACGCACATCCAGGGCACCAAATTTCGAAGAATCCATGCTCAACGTCACTAAACCTTGTCGCATCATAGGAACCGGAATGCATGTTCCTACGGCAGTTGCTTCTGACACCATAGAAGCCAAACACGGATTGCCTGTTGGGTGGTCTCTTGAGCATAGCGGAGTGGATACAAGACACTGGATTACCACGGAAACCGTGGCGGAACTGGGGAGTCGTGCCGCGCAAAATGCACTGGATGATGCAGGTGTTTCATTGACAGATGTTGATGTGATGATTACAGCGGGGGGCACCAGCGACCAACACATTCCCAGTCAAGCAGCCTTGACTCTTGCACTGATGAAGGGTGGTGACCAAGCGCGATGCCAGGCTTTTCACGTGGACACCACTTGTTTGAGCTTCATCACCGCATTCCGGCTGGCCTCCGACATGCTTCAAGACGGTGAAATCAGACGTGTTCTTGTGGTCGCCTCGGAGGTCGCCAGTGTTGGCATTGGACCGGCCAATTGGGAGACGATGACCTTGTTTGGAGATGGCGCGGCGGCCGTCGTGTTGGAGGCGAGTGCCTCGGAAAAGGCAGGCGTGGTCAAACACAGCCATCGTCTTTACACAGAAGGAGTGCGCGCCGCCGAAATTCCAGGGGGATGTGTCGCCAAATGGGTGGAGGACTATGCATTTGCACCTGAGCTTCATCACTTTCAGATGGATGGCCGAGAGTTGCTCAGGTTGACCCTCAAACATCTTCCGTCCTTCATCAGCAATTTCTTCGAGGATACGGGAACGTTGTGGAACGAGGTGTCATGGACGGTTCCGCATCAAGCGTCAAAAACTGGACTTGGGGTAATTCCAAAAATTGCCAAAGTCAAACCCGATCAAGTGGTCAACATTTTGGAGACTTATGGGAACTGCATTTCAGCGTCCATCCCCATGGCTTTGCATCATTTGATGACCACACGAGGTCTTCAGCAAGGTGAATCGGTTTTGTTCATCGGCACATCAGCAGGCTATTCCATCGGAGCGCTATTGTATCAGCATGGCTGATTTTATCCTCAAGCTGTTTTCTGTCAAGAGGGAAAGTATGCGCGCTTGGCGGTGGCACCGGGTGCGTCAAGTTTGCCTTCTCGTTCCCTTGTTCACCGCTCTTATGGTGTTGAACAATGTAGGCATGGCATTGGATTGGCTCTTGTTCCCTCGCTTTTCAAAACAGGTGATTCACAAACCTGTGTTCGTGGTCTCTTTGCCTCGAACGGGG
>DCBH01000122.1 GCA_002313415.1 Flavobacteriales bacterium UBA1112 | reverse complement strand
AAACTTTGGCCAATCTGCGTCAATGGCACGTTGTTCTCTGCACCCAGAGGTTCCATGCCTTCAGAGATGAGGTTGCTTAAGCCGTTGGCGCCACTGAGATCGACCAATTCACCCCCGTTGTTGTTGAGCTGGGGCAACACTTGGAAGGGAGGGGTTTGGCCTGGGCCAAATCCGATGTCCCCCTGGTTGATGCCGATCTGGTCCAGTTGTTCTTCATAACCAAGGTGCACAAGGGCATCGTAGTAGTTGGCGTTTTGCTGGTACGGCCACGCGTCAGAGGTCAAGCCGGCCACCTCGTTGGGCAATGCGCGGCTGCCATCGTCGAATCCGAGCCAGTCGGTGCTGCCTTGGTTGGACCCAAGAACTGTTTGGAATGTGGTTTGGTCGTTCACGCCTACCGTGGAGCTGTAGTTGAGCATGAATTGCTCGGGGAAGTCCTTCGTTTCCACGCTGATATAGGCACCTGCCCAGTCGCCCGGGAGGTTGGCGGTTTGGGTCTTCATGATGACCAAGTTGTCCACGAGGTTGGTGGGGAATAGGTCCATCTCGATGCTGTTGCGGCGAGGGTTCATGGAAGGCACCTCAGCGCCGTTTAGCGTGGTTTTGATGTAACGGTCACTCAGGCCGCGGACAAACACAAAGTTCCCTACCGTGCTCACGCCAGGAACGCGTTTGATGGCACCTGCAGCGTCGCTGTCGCCTGCTTGCTTGATTTGTTGGCTGGAGATGAAGTCCATGCTGGCCGCACTCTTCTTTTTGATATTCTCCATGTACACATCGCGTGAACGGTCCACTTTGGCCACGACCTCGGCGGCTTGCTCGATGACGTATGTTTCGATGTACAGGTTGAAATCGAGGAGCACCACGTCGTTGTCCACAGTCACTGTTTCTGTGATGGGAGTGTAACCAATGAAGCTGCCTACGACTTCATACGTCCCAGGAGCCAATCCATCGAGAATGAAGTTGCCATCCAGGTCAGCCATCGCGCCCATGTATGGGCTCTTGATGACAACATTTGCGCCGATCAACGTTTCCCCAGTTTGGGCATCGGTCATTTTACCGCGAATGGCTGCTTGACCCCATGAAATTGAGGTTGAGAGGATCAAAGCCAAAGCAAGTAGGCAACGAATCATGTCCCAAAGTTCATGGGGACTTGAGGAGACACTGTAAACATGATGTTAAGGATATTCTTAACATTCGTTTTGGACAGAATCACCTCGCAAAGATTCGAGCTTCAGGAGTTACCACAACGCCAAAAACAGGCATGCCATCCAAACCTTGAGACAAGCCGAGAGGCTGCGCGCATTTTCGCCCCAAGCCCTTGCGACACAGGTTGCTCCAACCACGCCATTCGTCAACAACATCCATGCAGGTTGTTCTAAGAAGCTCATCCAAGCAAATGTCAATCCAAATCCAAGAAAACATCCTCCAAAAAGTCCGAAGCGATTTTGATGGGCTGTCAACCGATGAGCCAAGGTCTGGTGATGGGCGGTGACATCTCCTTCCAAGTCTTGAATGTCCTTGACCCATTCGCGAAGAAAATTTAAGTATCCAAGCAGGCTAGCCAACATCCAAACTGTCGAGGTGGATGATCGTACAGATGCGTCCCATAAGTTGGCCAATCCACCCCAAGCCACCAAGCCTGCCACGCAAATGGAAATGGCGATGTTTCCCCATGCCCCACGCCCTTTCAACACGGGTGAATAGAGATACAGAACCACAGAGAAAACCACCACGAGAAAAAGAGGCCACAAGGAGTCTACCTCAGAAGAAAGCCAAGCGCTCCAAATGAGGGCGGCTGCAGTGAAGCCCCAATGGGTCACGACCACCACCCGACGTTTCACGCTACGCCCGACAAGAGCGCGTTCCGGTTTGTTGATGCGGTCTTCTCGCACGTCAAAATAGTCATTGATCAGGTTGCCTGCGGCACCGACCAGCATGGGGACGAGAACCCATCCGGCCCGCCCCAAGTGCAGCATGTCGCTTAAAGGGAAGTCGCGCCAACGAAGAACCACCGTCACCATGATTCCCATGGCCAGCACATTCCAGGGGCGAGTTAAGCGCCACCAGGACAGAAATTTTGAAAAAGAGGACGAGTTCATGACGAGGTCAACCGTACGAAGCATCAATCATGCGGCCGACATCCGCGGTGGTGTGGGCGTAGTTGAAGCCTCCGTGAATGGCGTGCCCCCCGATGTCTCCCTCACGAGACAAAGCCAGGTAGCCCACTTGCAAATCGTCAGTTGGCATGCGGTCCATGATGCGGTGTACCGCCTCCTCACATGCTTGTTGAGGTGAACGACCACTGCGCATCAATTCCACCACTAGAAAAGACCCAACAGTTTTCATTACAGCTTCTCCGAGTCCCGTTGCCGTGGCGCCGCCGATTTCGGCATCCACGAACAATCCGGCACCGAGGATGGGGCTGTCGCCTACGCGCCCGTGCATTTTGTAAGCCAGTCCACTCGTTGTGCATCCGCCCGCCATCCGCCCTTGATCATCCAAGGCAAGAAGCCCAATCGTGTCGTGGTTTTCGATGTTAATCACGGGCTTGTAGTCCGACGTATTTCGCCATTCTGCCCAAGCGCGACGTGAAGTGTCAGTCAAAAGCTCGACCTCATCTATTCCCAATTCGCGGGCATATTGTTCGGCACCTGCACCGGCAAGCATCACGTGGGGAGTGTCCTCCATGACTTTGCGCGCAAGAGAAAGAGGGTGCAAAACCCCCTGGACAAAGCACACGGATCCCGCATTGCCTGTGTGGTCCATGCAGCAGGCGTCGAGGGTGACGTGTCCATCGCGGTCAGGCAATCCCCCAATGCCCACGCTCAATCCTGTGGCGTCGGCCTCCACAATGCGCGCACCCGCCTCAATCATGTCCATGGCGTTTCCACCTTGTTGAAGGCCAAAGAAGCCGGCCGCGTTGGCTTCCATGCCGTGATTCCAGGTGGACAGCATGGTGGCGCCACCAGATCCAACAGAACGGGGCCTTGCAGCGTTTGGCTTCTGGGCGAGCATGGACTTGAGGGTCCAAGAGGAGAGACCCAATGTGCCGCCCGTGGCGATCAGTTTTTGAAGGAAGGCACGGCGCGAAGAATGTCCCATGCCGGGAAGTTCGTCAAACCTTGGCCTTAAACCAACGCAGAACCATCCATGGAAGAAAAGTAAGGTCCGCCAAAACGGCGAAAAGCAAGGTTAGGCTGATGAGGAAACCAATGTGAAAAGTGCCGAGGAAAGACGACGACGTCAGCGTCATGAATCCGCCGCAAAGAATAAGACTTGTCACCACAATGGCTTTTCCTGTTGCGAGAAAGCTGCGTTTGACTGCCACAGGAAGTGTTCGGCCTTGGCTCAACTGAAGCCGCAATTTGCTCAGAAAATGGATGGTGTCGTCTACCGCAATGCCGAAGGCCACGGTGAAGATGATTCCTGAGGTCACTTTCAAATCGACATCCATCAAAACCATGACTCCCGCAATCATAGCCAAGGGTAGGAGGTTGGTAATGAGACACAGCACAACCATTGCGATGGATCTAAAAAGCAATCCAGCAATGATGGCAACGGCAATCAAAGCCATTCCCAATCCACCGACCATGTCTGACGCGAGGGACGCATTGTTGACATCGACCAAGTGGGCCGTCCCCGTAACTTTCCACGTGGTCCCCTCAGGCATGTGTTCCTCGCACCAGCTGTTGAGCTGATTATTTTTAATTTGAATGGCTTGGGAACCATTGTCCTCGACTTTTCCAAATACCCTTACGCTGCGATCATTCTTCGCAACAAGGGTGTTCCATTGTCCCGATCGTTTGATCAATCTGAGCACTTTTCGCAGTGTTGATTTCTCAGTAGGAATTGAATAGTGTTCTTCGCGGTCGCCCATGTAGCCACGATGGGCCATTCGAACCGCAGTTGCAGGCCCCACTAAGGCCCCAACACCGTATCCTGTCCTCAGTTCCTGTTCCAAATCGTCAAGCGCGCGAAGCGACTCCATGTTGTCTGCTGATTCAGGCATGGTCACAGACAATTCAAAGGGCCTTACCCCTGCGAATTCTTTTTCGAAAAAGACAAATTGTTGACGAAAAGGGTCATCATCTCGCAAATCTTCGATCAGTTTGTTGTCGACCTTCAGGCCGCTGCCCAGGAAAACCGCCACACCTGAGATTGCCACCCAAACCAGAGCGAGGACTGTTTTGTTTCGAAGTGTCCAACGCAAGCCTTGATGCAACTTGCCATTCCAAAAGACGCCGGAGCCCTGCTTCGAGATTTCAGGTGGCGGAGCCAAGACCATGACGCTGGGAAGAAGGGTGAATGCCAACACGTACGCCACACCAACGCCAACGGCAGCATAGACGCCAAAGTCATGAACCGGACCGATTGAACTGGTCAACAGGGTTAAAAATCCGAGGGCTGTGGTGACGGATGTGAGGAACGTGGCGAGTCCTACTTCTCGGAATGCACGTTGCATGGCCTCCTTGTGCGTGGAGTCAGACCTCCGCTCATCGTAGTACCTCGTCAGGACGTGGACCACATCCGAGATGCCCACGACAAAAAGGATGGTGGGCAACACCACAGTCATCACATCCACGGCTTTGCCCGTTGCCACCATGATTCCAAGCGTCCACAATCCACTGACAAGAACCACCGTCAGAGGCACCAGTACCCCCCAAACCGTTCGAAACGCAAACCACAAGAATGCGACGAGCAGAACAATTCCAACACTGACAAACCAAATGACCTCACGCTCCATGACGCCCACGTAGTAGGCTTGCGCCACAGCTCGTCCGGAGACATGGACATCGAGAATGGACGACTTGGAGCCGTGAACTTTATTTTCCCACAGAGTGATGGCGGTTGCCAGGCTGTCACATCCGGCTTTACTCAGACCTTCAGTGTGTTCCAGGGTCAGTGCAACTGCCCGCCCGCTTGGACTCACAAACGTACCCATGACATCGTCTCGATGCCGGAGGCGAGCCACATCTCGGATGAGTGTACTGTCGGTGTCCCATGAAAGAAGCGGTCGTTGAAATGCCATGCCGCTCAGCGGATCTCGGACAGGTAATTTCAGCCGCGTGGGAGATTGTACCGTTTCAACACCTGGAAGTGCCTTCAGTGCCTCAACCTCTGCATCGACTTCTGCGAGGAATGAGGAGGAAAGACTGTCCCCTTCAAAGCCGACAATGAGAAAGTCGTTGTCGCTGCCAAAGGTTTCTCTAAATTCCTTGTAGAACGTGGTTTCGGGGTGATCTTCCGGAAAGAATTGTTCAAAGTCATAATTGAATTGCAAGCCAAGAGCTTGCCAGACCATCCACGCCGAAATGGCAACGAGGAGGACAAGTACTGACCACGCGCTGCGCTTCCAAGTCGAGGGAAGAAGGCCGATGTCCGAATCTCTCATAATGCAAAATTGGAACACCTCTGTTGGCACGCGGTTCACGCCAGGCAAAAAAAAACCCCGCACACAGGCGGGGCTTTTCATTGTTGGTTAGAAATGTTTAGTTCTCCTTCACCTCTTCAAAGTCCACATCAGTGACCTCAGCATCGCCGTCGGAAGATGCACTGGCATCCCCAGCATTGCCCGCGTCATCGCCTCCTGCAGCTTGTTGCGCTGCATACATTTCTTGACTTGCAGCCTGGAAGGCAGCATTGAGTGTCTCAATGCCCGATTTGCAACCGTCAATATCCTGCTCGCTGTGTGCCTTTTTGAGGTTTTCCAAGGCGTCCTTGATTGGTGACATCTTGTCTTCTGGAATTTTCTCACCAAATTCCTTCAATTGCTTCTCCGTTTGGAAAACCAAGGCATCTGCCTGATTGAGCACATCGGCTCGTTCTTTGGCTTGAGCGTCAGCATCCGCGTTTGCTTCAGCATCGGCTTTCATGCGCGCGATTTCATCGTCACTCAAACCGCTTGAAGCTTCGATTTTGATGCTTTGTTCTTTTCCTGTCGCGTTGTCTTTCGCACTGACATTGATGATGCCGTTGGCGTCAATGTCAAATGTGACTTCGATTTGGGGTGTGCCTCTTGGTGCTGGAGGGATGTCTGCCAAGTGGAAGCGACCTATGGTTTTGTTGTCTGCTGCCATGGCACGCTCACCTTGTAAAACGTGGATTTCCACGCTTGGTTGATTGTCACTTGCCGTTGAGAATGTCTCCGATTTCTTCGCGGGGATCGTGGTGTTTGCATCAATGAGCTTGGTGAAGACTCCCCCCATGGTTTCAATTCCCAGAGACAAGGGTGTTACATCTAGGAGGAGAACATCTTTGACGTCTCCCGTCAAGACACCACCTTGGATGGCGGCACCAACGGCCACAACTTCGTCTGGATTCACCCCCTTCGAAGGTTCTTTGCCGAAGTAAGATTTTACTGCGTCTTGAACTGCGGGTATTCTCGTAGTTCCGCCCACGAGAATCACCTCATCAATGTCGCCTTTGTCCAGACCAGCGGCTTTGAGAGCTGTCATGCAAGGCTCAATAGACCTCTTTACAAGGCTGTCCACCAACTGTTCAAATTTTGCGCGGGTTAAGCTTCGTACCAAGTGTTTTGGCACACCATCCACGGGCATGATGTAGGGCAAGTTGATTTCTGAACTCGTCGTACTTGAAAGTTCGATTTTGGACTTTTCCGCGGCCTCTTTCAGCCGTTGCAAAGCCATGGGGTCTTTGCTCA
Organism: Flavobacteriales bacterium UBA1112; assembly: GCA_002313415.1. Taxonomy (GTDB): domain Bacteria; phylum Bacteroidota; class Bacteroidia; order Flavobacteriales_D; family Sanyastnellaceae; genus UBA11663. The sequence goes on along the minus strand of DCBH01000122.1, from coordinate 3,754 downwards.
GGTCAAGTCCGCTGTTTTCGGCCTTGAACTCGTCAACAAGCCATTCGATGATGGCTTGGTCGAAGTCGTCACCACCAAGGTGAGTGTCTCCGTCTGTGGATAGAACTTCGAACACCCCATCACCAAGTTCTAGGATACTCACATCATGTGTTCCACCTCCCAAATCAAAAACCACAATTTTTTGGTCTGTGGACTTTTTATCCAGTCCGTAAGCCAAAGCCGCCGCGGTTGGTTCATTGATGATTCGCTTCACTTCGAGCCCCGCGATTTCGCCAGCTTCTTTCGTTGCCTGGCGTTGACTGTCATTGAAATATGCGGGAACTGTGATCACAGCTCCTGTGACTTCTTGACCGAGGTATTCTTCTGCTGTACGCTTCATTTTTTGAAGCGTCATGGCTGAAATTTCTTGTGGTGTGTATTGGCGGTCGTCGATTTGTACTCGAGGCGTGTTGTTGTCCCCTTTCACGACTTTGTAAGCCACGCGGCCAGCCTCTTTGTTGACTTCGCTAAAGCTCGAGCCCATAAAGCGTTTGATGCTGGAGATGGTCTTGGTTGGGTTTGTGATGGCTTGGCGCTTTGCAGGTTCTCCTACTTTGCGCTCTCCACCGTCGATGAAGGCTACCACAGATGGAGTTGTGCGCTTGCCTTCGCTGTTGTTGATGACCACGGGTTCGTTTCCTTCCATCACTGCAACGCAGCTGTTGGTGGTTCCGAGGTCGATGCCAATGATTTTACTCATGTTGCAAGGATTGATTGTTTTTTCGTTTGTTTTGCCCTCCATAGACCAAACCTGATGCCAATCCGTGTCATCGCTTGGAATACTGACATCCTGTCAAAACGCACTCCATTTTTATGACAGATGCGGCAGGATGGTGTGAAGTAGCCTGACAGCCTGACGGAGCTAGCGCAATTGATGCTTGGGGGGAAGAGACACCCACTGAGCCACCTCCTCAAGGTGTTCTGCTGCATGAAGCATCCGAGAACCATACCAACTGAAAGATTCACCATCCACCAAACGAAAGCGCCTGTTGGAATGGGTGGATTGAAAGGCATGAAGGTGCTTGGTCCGAAACGGGAAGGGTTCGGAGGGAAGGAGCCACTGATATGCAGCAGTCGCCCCGACGTCTGATTGATCTCCAGTGGATGGGTACCGACCCTCAACATCCTTGCCAATGGCATTTCGGATACCCCAATGACGCATGACATCGTGAATGTAGGTGTCTTGGCCTGCAACCATCCATGGTGAGGGCCAAACGACATAACCAGCTTTGCCTCGCTCGGGCTTTGGATTCCCCCAAACGTCTTGAATTCGACTTAACAAGTCCCGCGTGCGTTGCAAACGCTCGACGCGTTCCCCAATGCGTGCCATTTCTATCCAGGCGTCCTCAATCTTCCGCACGTCAGTGAGCATGACTCCATCTGCTGGCAAATGCTGCGACAGGTGTTCGACCTGCATTTGGTCGTTTTCCTCTCGATTTGCCAAAACCAAATCGGGTTTCAAAGCAAGGATTTGGTCAACCTTGATGTTTTTGGTTCCTCCAATGCGCGTGACGGTGTGAAATTTGGATTTTGGTCGGACACAATATTTGGTCTGTCCAACGACATCGACGTTGAGGTCGTGCAAAAACTCAGTCCAACTCGGCACTAAGGAAATGACGCGCATGATGCGAAGTTAGTCCGCTACCTTTGTGTCATGAAGGCTCCTCTGCGATTTGCTGTGGTGGGATGCGGACACATTGGAAAACGCCACGTGGCCATGATTCAAGGTGACTCGCGAGGTGAATTGGTGGCCGTGATTGATCTCGCTTGGAGTTCGGAGGGAAGGGGAGAAGTCCCTGCGCGTATGTGGGCGAGTGAAGCCAGGGCTTTTACCTCGCTGAGCGATGCATTGAAAGTGTTGAATTTCGATGTGGTGTCTGTTGCTACACCCAATGGCAGTCATGTTGAGTTGGCGTGTGAAGCTGTGGTGGCTGGATGTCACGTGGTGTTGGAAAAGCCGATGGGACTGACATCAAAGTCGATCGAGAACTTGAAAAAGTTGGCAGAAGAGGCTGGGGTCAAGGTCTTTGGGGTGATGCAGAACCGCTATGCCCCAGCGGCTGCTTGGCTGAAGAGCGCTCACGAGGCCAGAGAATTTGGTGAGTTGTTGCAGGTTCATGTGCAGTGTTTGTGGAATCGCGATGAACGATATTATCAGCGAGGATCGTGGCGTGGTACCATGGAAGAAGACGGGGGTCCCTTGTTTACGCAATTCTCCCACTTTTTGGACATTTTACTTTGGGTTTTTGGACCCGTTGAAGTTGAGGATGTCCATTTCTACAATCAAGTTCATCCCTACACCGAATTTGAGGATGGTGGATTGGTACGTTTTCGCCTTGAACAAGGCGGCTGGGGGACCTTTACCTTTAGTACAGCGGCACCTCACAGCAACTTTGAAAGCAGCATGACCGTTTTAGGTCGTTCAGGAACCGTGAGAATCGGAGGTCAATACATGAATCGCTTGGAGGAGTTTCAATTGCCAGAATCTAACAGACCCGACTTGCAGCAGCCTCCGCCACCCAATGACTATGGTGGTTACACCGGATCGGCGGCCAACCACCACCACGTGTATGACAATGTGTTCAATGTGTTACTCGGTGGCGACGATGTGGCTACATCAATTGAAGAGGGCCTGGCAGTGGTCCGCGTTGTTGAGGAGATACACGCCAAGGGCCGAATTTAAAAATGAGGGGAGGACTTGGTCCAAGTGGACCAAAGGGCTGGAAAACACTTTTGAAACCACCATGGCGCTTTGACCCATCGACGCATGGGGACTACGTCCGCGCCAAACTCGGCGTAAAATTGATCGACTCCAACATCTTGGCTTCCGCCAAAATCAAATGTGGTGCAGCCTCGGCTTTTGGCTTCTTCCATGGCCGCAAGCAACATGGCCACAGATGCGCGGCCTGACGAGTTGGACCGCACCTGACCTCCGAATGCATATACACAGGTCGAGTTGGGTAAAACGACAAAGCCTCCAGAAGCAACACAATGCCCCTCTCTGTCATGTGCCAAAACTGCGAATGTCCAAGGTTGCGATTTCAAACGAGCCACGAGATCAGCCAACTCTTTCCCATGATGAGCGAGACTTTTTCGAGCCCTTGACAACTTATGAAGGGACATCACCGCAGTCCAAGCATCCTCATCTTGGCGAATGTCGATTGACCCTTCGTCTTGGAGGAAACGTGTGGCTTGTTTTTGCCGGGATTTGCCAATGCTCCAAACACCGTGTGCTGGACGTTGGCATTGTCTGGTGTGACGTATGACTTCACACCAACCTTGAGGAGTTTGTATGTTCTCATGTGCGGCAGGACCGAGGTCTAAAACGCAAAGCACAGACGACGCAGTCGTGCACTGCGACAACAAAGTGCGCTGAGTACTTTGATTGCCGTCGAGTCCAATGTGCAGGGCCCAAGGTGGGGTGCACAACAAAGAAAATATGCCTTTCAAGGAGGTTTTTGTCAGGCCAACAGTGACGTCGCTGCATTGAAACAGGACACCTTGATCTCCAAGCCATGCGCAGGATGCAAAGCCTGACTGTTGAGAGGGGGATGAGGCGAGAAGCGCCACTTGAAATCCAGCGTCAGCCGCCGATGGAACGCTTCACAGCTTCGTACTCGCGCTCACCTCCAATGAATTCATCGCCGAGATTGATGAACTCGCGAACCTTTTCGGGGTCACTCATTTCATCTAACTTTTCAATCGTCGTGACAAA
>DCBH01000042.1:25990-35416 GCA_002313415.1 Flavobacteriales bacterium UBA1112 | reverse complement strand
ACGCGATTGTACATCAAATACGTTTTGGCCAAACCTGTGAGAACGGTCGAGCCATGGTCATGTCCTAACGCGATTTGTCCCAAAAGTTGTTGCTTCGCATCGTGCAATTGACGCGTGCCAAGGGCTCTGTTTTTGACAACGTCAAGCTCCCGTTTCACCAAACGCTCTACCCTGTGGTGAAAGCGGGGGTCAGTGCCGAAATACACATTGAAGACGCCGGTGTCCTGATACACCACATGGTTGGCCTCAATGTGGTAGGCCATGCCATGCTTCTCACGAATGTTGAGATTGAGTCTGCAGTTCATCGCCGGTCCCCCGAGCAAATTGGCCAAAACTGTCATGGCCAATTTGTCTTTCGAATTTCCTCCCGGAGCCACACAACCCGTGATGTGGTGAACCTGATGAATGCCTTTTGGATGCGTTTGAGAAAACACTCGAATGCCGTCCGGGGCCAAACGCGTTGGTTTGACATCTGCCGACACAGATTGAAATGCACCAAAGTAACGTTCTGCCCATTTCAAAACTGAATTCCACGGTACTCCTCCGACCACACCGAGGACCATGTTTTCAGGCCGATAATGTCTCGCAACAAATTCGAGCACTTGCTCTCGACTCAATCGCTTCACGCTTTTGACTGAACCCAATATGGTCGATGCCAAAGGATGACCCGCAAACAGTTCTGATTCAAACGACTCAAATATCATGTCACCAGGCTGGTCCTGAACGCCAGCAATTTCATCCAAAATGACATCTCGCTCTTTGTCCATTTCTACCTCTGGAAAGACACTTTGAAATGCGATATCCGCAAGCAATTCCAAGGACCTCTCTGTATCCTTGCTGCGCTGGGAAGAGGTAATCCACGTATCCTCCTTGGTGGTGTACGCGTTGATTTCCCCGCCCACGGACTCCATTCGATTGAGGATGTGAAAGGCCTTGCGCTTGGTCGTGCCTTTGAACAAAACATGTTCGATAAGGTGAGCCAATCCCGCTTCGCCTTCCCTTTCGTCGCGAGTCCCTGCATTGACCACCAAAGCGCAATGGGTCACTTCCCTCTGCATCGAGGCATGGATGATGCGAAGGCCGTTGGGCAAGAGGTGGGTTTGAAACTCAGGAGACACAACTCAAAGGTCGGAGGGAAAACATTGCCTTGAACTCGAAGACATGTCTATGCCCAAAACGATAGAAACGCCAACATCACCGTTCCAGCCACCACCATGACCAACAGCGTATACGGCAGAATGTCTCTGGCTGAAAGTCCCGTAATGCCGAGCAGAGGCAGAGCCCAAAAGGGCTGCAACATGTTGGTCAATTCATCGCCGAATGCCATGGCCATGATTCCTCGCTCCCAAGGAACGCCTAACGAATGACAGGCCTCCAAGACAAGGGGTCCCTGAACGGCCCACTGCCCGCCCCCACTTGGCACAAACACGTTCAACACGCCAGAAGAGAGAAACAAAGCCTCGGGGAGCCAATTGGCTGAGGTCGCTCCCACCAAGGATGCAGCAAGCCATGCACCCAACCCCGTCCCGGACACCATTCCCATGATTCCAAAGTAAAGAGGGAACTGCACCAAGATGCCTGATGCCCCCGAGATGGCTTCATCCAAAGCGCGCAAAAATCCTCTGACTTCGCCATGCGTCAGAAGAGCAGCGCCGAGCAAAAGCATGTTGATCCAGTCTGGCGTAACAAATGCCAAGGTTGACAAAGGACCTGACGTCGATGCCCACGAACCTGCACCAATGATACAAGCAACGCCCAAAACCCACGGAATCAAGCGACCGCGATCCAATCGTTCAGCCATCCCCTCGGCACGTCTCTCAGAGGCCTTCTTCGCGAAATTTTCCTCTTTCGCAATGTCAGGCAGTTCGTTGCTCTGATTTTTCCCAATCTTTCGACCAAGCCACAGAAAAGTCATCACCACAACAATCACGGTCGTCCAGGTCACTGCTTGACTCCATCCTGTCAGAGAGGTTTCACTCAAGGTCAGGACATCCGGCAACTTGTCAATCCAAGGCACATTGGGGACCAAGGATGCCATATGTCCGTACTCAGCCACTTTCAACGGTGCCGAACCACTCAATCCCCCGTGCCATACCAACAATCCCGTGTACCCCGCCGCTCCCAAAACACCTAGCGATACCTGCCTTAATTGAGATGATGGACCTTCGTCGCGCCTACGGTCCATCACACCACGGACCAAAATGGCGCCAGCGATGAGGCCCAACCCCCAATTAAGCCACCCCAAAATCATGCTCAACAAAGCCACTTTGGCTGGAGCATTTGCGGGTGTCAACACAATCCAATCAATGGCCCTTTCTAGTGCCCTCAATACGGGTGGCGCAAGCGCCAAAACATGGCCCAAGACAAGCATAAACATGGCCTGAAATCCAAATCGAATCAGACCGGGATTCCACAATCCCTGCGCCCATGCATCCAACACCTCATCCACACCAGACTCCCTTAGCGCGAGACAAGCGGCAAGAGCTGTCAACAAAACAGCAATTGAGAATGGGCTAGGCAAATAACGTTGAAAGCCTTGCGCGTAAGCATCGAGCGCACGCTCAAGCCCAGAGTTACTGACGTTCATGTCAGGCATGCGCGCCTCTAGAATGGCAGGTCGTCCTCTTCAGAGGGCGTGGCAGCTGGCATAGGAGGAACTGGAGGCATGGGGGCGGCGCTCACTTCTGCAGGCTCCTGTCCCGAAGCGGTGGTTTGGTCTCCACGCTCGATGCGCCAGGCATTGAGATCCACATAATATTGCCCGTTGTATTCTCGGCCACGCAAATCAAATTTCACGTTCACCACATCCCCCTCAACATACTGCCCAAGTTGCTCGGACTTTTCCTTGAGCGCAGAAAATTTGATGTCTTGAGGGTACTGCTCCATCGTAGTTACGACGAAGTCTCGTTTGTAAAATCCGCTGGGAAAATCTTGCTGATCGTACAACTTTTTTAGGGTTCCTTTCACTTCAAATGCCATAATGTAAAGGTAGGCTTTGGCGCGAACTTTCCGCCGTTATCCCGCATTGAAAGCGAGGAGGGTTTTCCACGCGTCATCCACCATGCCTTTGTCGAGCAAATCAGCCGCCATCTGATGCAAGGCCAACTCCAATTTGGCGCCCTCATCCTCATGATCTAAAAAAACCTCAGCAAGTTCTAAAAGCTTGTGCTCATTGACCTCCGTTTCGTCGGGCATGTGTTCAACTCCCGCCAACATGGCGAGATGGTTTCCATTCAACACAACGCTCGTTCGAATGTCATCCGGCAAGGCGTCCACGCCCATTCCAACAGCACTCAAAGGTTTGGGTATGGTAAACAGTGCATCGCCGTGAGCACGCACGTAATGAGCACCGCCACATCTCCCAACCAAATCCAATTTTACGGCATCGGGGACACCCTCATCATTCAATACATCCTCGCGAAAATGCATGCACACAATTTCCGCGAAAACAAGTTGCCCTGCACCACCTTGCTCACCGAGCGATTCTAGCTTCAATACCCTACACTCCAATTGAATCGGAGATTCACCAACCCGAGGTGGCTTGACTACATCTGATGGTATTGGGGTCAATCCTGCCTTCAGAAATTCATCCACGCCTTCTTCATAATCTGTGCTTGCCAACGAGCAGGCATGTACCAAAGCGTGGTCGACCAAGTTGACCACAACCTCCCCCACCTCGTTCACGTTGTCCCACGTATGCTTGGTGGTCGCATCTCTTCCCCGTCGAGCCGGAGAAAAAATCACCAATGGCGGATTCGCCGAAAACACGTTGAAGTAACTGAAAGGTGCGAGATTGACCCTTCCACGACCATCCACGGTACTCACAAATGCAATTGGCCTTGGCGCAATTCCCCCCAGCAGGCATCCATGCAACATTTTGGAATCGAGATGAGATGGGCGATAAGTAACGTGATGACTCATCACCTGGTCTCGTGAGATTCCACAGCTGCAATGGATTCCAGGACTTTGTCTTGCAATCCTTTCTTGTATGTTTCGATTCGCAAGCGAAGCGCGTTGTCAGACGCACCTAAGATTTGGGCGGCCAAAATGCCCGCATTCGTACCCCCATCGAGAGCCACCGTGGCTACTGGAACGCCAGAAGGCATTTGAAGAATGCTTAGTATCGAATCCCAACCATCAATGCTGTTGCGACTCTTAATGGGAACGCCAATGACTGGCAATGAAGTAAGAGATGCCGTCATCCCAGGAAGGTGAGCAGCCCCGCCAGCACCTGCGATGATGACACCAATCCCTTTGTCAGCCGCGCCGCGGGCGTACTCCACCATGCGTTCGGGCGTTCGGTGTGCTGAGACCACTGTCATTTCTGATGCTACATCCAATTCACGGAGAACTCGTTGAGCGCTTTCCATAACAGGCAAGTCACTTGCACTGCCCATGATGATGCCTACCGTTTTGTTCATGCCACGAAGATACTGCCCCTCGTCCAGCGTGACACAAATAAGAAGAACTAGCACCTAACGCTCGTCGATGCGCTTTTTAATTTCAGACGCCAATTCATAATTCTCGGTGGCGATTGCCTGATCGAGTTGACGTTGCAAGTCTTTCAACGATTCCTTCTTAGATGACTTTGGCTTGGTTGACGAATCTATCTCTTCGCCTTGCGTTGCACTTTCTGAACCTTCCAAATGAACACCTGCTTCATCCATCACTTGCTGGCTGCAGCGTATGGGACATCCAAATCGAACCGCCATGGCAACCGCATCCGAAGAACGAGCGTCGATTTGCTCTTCACGAATTCCATCAGTTACCGTCAATTGCGCGTAAAAGATGCCCTCCATCATTTTGTGAATGAGCACTTCGGTCGCCTCCATGCCAAATGCCGTCAGCGTATTTTTCATCAGATCGTGGGTCAATGGACGGCTCGGCCTCATGTTCTCCAACTCTATGGCAATGGATTGTGCTTCAGCTCCACCGATGACGATGGGCAATTTGCGCTTCCCTTTGACTTCACCCAAAACGAGTGCATACGCTCCAGAAGATGAACCGCTCAAGCGAATGTCCAAGATTTCGAGGTCGATTTTTTTCATCAGGATGCGAGGTGGTTTAAACTCAGTCCATCGTTTTTATCGCCTCAGTCAACTGGGGCAAAACTTCAAAAGCATCGCCCACAATTCCATAGTCGGCAGCTTTGAAAAGCGGGGCTTCGGGATCGGTGTTGATCGCCACGATCACTTTGCTCTGGTTCACACCAGCCAAATGTTGAATGGCGCCCGAAATACCTGCAGCGATGTAAAGGTCGGGACGAATGGTGATGCCCGTTTGTCCAACGTGCTCGTGGTGTGGTCTCCACCCCATGTCGCTCACAGGTCGGCTGCAGGCCATCGTCGCTTGAATGGTTTGTGCGAGTTCTTCAACTATTCCCCAATGTTCAGGACCTTTCAATCCACGACCCGCGGACACCACTCGAGAGGCCTCGGGTAGGGGTATGGAACCGTCTTCGCTTGAGGCCTCGTATCCTTTGACTACAAGGCGCGCCTCTCCCAGATCCGCAGCAAAAGCTTCTACGGCAGCTGTTGATCCATCGGAATCCACTCCAAAGGCGTTCGGAGTAGTGGTCAGTACATTCTTTCCAGCGCTCAGTTGGATGTGGGCCATGGCTTTACCGCTAAATACATTTTTTTTCACCTCAGACCCTTCAATGACTCCCGTCACACCAGGCACCATGCCGGCCCCCATGCGCACGGCAACTCGAGGAGCCACAGCTCTTCCTTGGTGGTCGTGTGGAGCAACCACAAGTGTGGCGCCCTCAGAGTCTGCTGCTGCAGCAACCGCACGTGCGATTTGACCCTCATCTTGGAGATGCTCCTCAATGTGAAGCACCTTCGATGCACCCGCAGCGCCTGCACCGCCATCTCCATTCAATTCGCCAATCATCAAAGCGGTCACTGTCGCCCCACATCTCTTTGCGTAGGACAGTGCCTCAAGCCCAGCCTTGGTGGCTTGACCATTTTTTGTAGGAACAAATGCCAAACAATTCATGTCTTTCAATTTATGGATTTTAAAGGACTTTAGCTTCTTCGCGTAACAAACGAATGAGTTCTTCTGGTTGGTCCGCCGAGACCATTTTACAATCTCCTTTCGCTGGCGGCATCTCAAATCTAGATACCGTCGTACCTAGAGTGCCCCCCTCAGGGGCCTCAACATTCAGCGGCTTGGTGCGAGCAGCCATAATGCCTCGCATGTTGGGGATGCGTTGTTCAGCCATGCCCTTCGCCGCGCTCACCACTACAGGCATTGTTGCCTCGACTGTTTCCAAACCACCGCTCGCTTCTCGCTTGGCATGAGCTTTTCCACCTTCCAAATCGAGTGTGATTGCCAACGAGATGTATGCCAAATCAAGCATCTCTGCGACCATGCCCCCCACCACAGATCCATTGTGATCAATGGTCTCCTTTCCACAAAGAATGACGTCGTAGCCCGCATCCTTGGCATGGTTCGCAATCAACGACGCCACATGCAGGGCATCCTGAGGCTGTGCGTCGATTCGGACAGCATCATCAGCACCAATGGCTAGAGCCTTGCGAATGACAGGGTCACAATCGGCTTCTCCAACTGTCACTGTCGTGACGGTGCCTCCGTGTTGCTCTTTCAGTTCAAGCGCACGCACCAAAGCGTACCATTCGTCATAGGGATTCACAATAAATTGCACACCATTGGAATCAAATTTTGTGTCGCCTTCCGTAAAGGCAATCCGGCTCGTGGTGTCCGGAGCTTTGCTAATGCAAACGAGAAATTTCATGGTCATTTTTTATTGGGTCGAGAAGCCAAAATGAAGGGGCATCTAGATGACTTCAAAGGTACGTCAGCAAGGATGATTCGAAGTCCCTTGAAAAGGTCATTTGACAGAGCTTGATGGCATCCCAATTTCTCTTTTCATCTTGGCATGGGTTAATGAATTACCTTTGCGGCCCAAAGCGGAATGAAACATGCGTGAAGTCACTTTTAGAGAAGCCGTCGCCGAGGCCATGAGTGAAGAAATGCGTCGAGATGACTCGGTGTTCCTCCTAGGTGAGGAGGTTGCTGAGTACAATGGAGCGTACAAAGCCTCGAAAGGGATGTTGGACGAATTCGGTCCCGAGAGGGTGATCGATACGCCCATAGCGGAGCTCGGATTCAGCGCCATCGCCGTCGGAGCAGCCATGAATGGCCTTCGCCCCATTGTAGAGTACATGACTTGGAACTTCGCAGTATTGGCTTCAGACCAAATTATCAATCACGCCTCTAAGATGCTTCAGATGAGTGGAGGCCAATTCTCAGTTCCCATCGTGTTTCGCGGACCCAACGGAACTGCTGGACAACTCGCTGCGACGCACAGTCAGAGTTACGAGAGTCTATACGCTTCAATGCCTGGCTTGAAAGTGGTCACGCCTTTCACGCCGTATGAAGGCAAGGGATTGCTCAAGTCGGCCATTCGTGACAACGATCCAGTTCTTGTCATGGAATCGGAGAAGATGTACGGCGACAAAGGCATGATTCCTGAAGGAGAATTCCTCGTGCCCATTGGCAAGGCAAATGTCCGTCGCAAAGGCAAAGACGTCACCATTGTCTCCTTCGGTAAAATCCTAAAGGACGTCCATTCAGCCGCAGACCAATTGGCCAAAGAAGGCATTGAAGCTGAAATCATTGACTTGGTCACAATCCGCCCCTTGGATTTGGACACAATAGTTGAAAGCATCAAAAAAACGAATCGTTTGGTGATTGTTGAAGAAAGCTTTCCGGTGGCATCCATCGCAACAGAAATTACGTATCGCGTTCAGCGTCACGCGTTTGACCACCTCGATGCACCTGTGCGTCGCCTCTGTCAAAGTGACACTCCCTTCGCATTCTCAACGAGTCTCATCGAAGAAGCGCTTCCCCAAGTCAAAGACATTGTAGAAGCCTGCAAAGACGTAGCTTACGTTGCGTAAACCGTCTTTAGAAAAATAACCTTAGATCATCTGGGCCGAATCGCGCGCCCCTCAATCACAGAATCATGCAGCAATCACTGCTTTACCTCGTACCAGGTTTGGCCATCGTAGGCCTCATTGTCATGGCCATTCAAGCCGCTTGGGTGCGCAAGCAAAGTGCCGGCGAAGCTCGAATGAGCGAAATCGCCCAGCACATTCATGAAGGTGCACTGGCATTCTTGAGTGCGGAGTACCGCATCCTTGCGGTTTTCGTGGTCATTGCAGGCGCCTTGTTGGGCCTCGTATCGTCCATGATTGAAACGACTCACTGGTTCATTGTAGTCGCATTTGTCATTGGTGCCGTGTTCTCTGCACTCGCAGGCAACATTGGCATGCGCATCGCAACCCAGGCCAATGTCCGCACGACCCAAGCAGCGAGGACGAGTTTGAGTGAAGGCCTCAAAGTCTCCTTCACTGGAGGCATGGTGATGGGGCTCGGTGTTGCTGGCCTCGCAGTTTTCGGACTGAGTGCCCTCTTCATTCTCCTTCTCAGTTGGATGGGTGGCGGCGAAGGCCCAACTTCTGTAGACCAAATGACCGTCATTCTTGAAGCTCTTGCTGGCTTCTCACTCGGTGCAGAAAGCATTGCGTTGTTTGCCCGCGTAGGTGGCGGCATTTACACCAAAGCCGCGGATGTCGGAGCTGACCTCGTCGGCAAGGTGGAAGCAGGCATTCCTGAGGACGACCCCCGCAACCCCGCAACCATCGCTGACAACGTCGGGGACAATGTCGGGGACGTAGCGGGTATGGGAGCCGATTTGTTTGGCTCTTATGTCGCCACGGTTTTGGCGGCCATGGTGCTCGGAAACTACGTCATCAGCGACATGGGTGGAAGCATCTCCGACAACTTCGGTGGCATGTCCACGATTTTGTTGCCGCTTGTGATTTCTGCCCTCGGCATTGTGTTCTCCATCCTCGGAGCCCAAGTGATTCGTGTCGGCGACGACGCCAAGGAAGCCCAAGTGCAGGCGGCGTTGAACCGCGGCAACTGGGGTTCCATTGTTTTGACGGCCATCGCATGCTACTTCCTCGTAGACATCATGCTCCCCGCTGAACTCACGATGGAATTCTTTGGTGAAGGTACTCGCACCTTCAGCTCCATGAACGTCTTCTATGCTGTCATTGTCGGACTCGTGGTCGGTGGTGCAATCTCCTTCATGACCGAATATTACACGGGTCTTGGCAAGAAGCCTGTTCTCGACATCGTTCAGCAATCGTCGACAGGTGCTGCGACCAACATCATCGCAGGACTAGCGACAGGCATGATTTCCACCTTTGGCCCCATCATCCTCTTCGCCGCAGCCATTTACACAGCGTATGAGTTTGCGGGATTCTATGGAGTAGCAATTGCAGCATGTTCCATGATGGCGACCACGGCGATGCAACTCGCGATTGATGCCTTTGGCCCCATCGCGGACAACGCAGGTGGCATTGCCGAGATGAGTGAACTCCCTGAGGA
>DCBH01000042.1:0-25577 GCA_002313415.1 Flavobacteriales bacterium UBA1112 | reverse complement strand
GCGCTGACGGCTCTGGCCTTGTTCGCGGCATATGTGGAATTCACGGGCATCGAAGGCATCAATATTTTTAAAGCCAACGTCCTCGCCGCGTTGTTCATTGGTGGCATGGTCCCCGTGGTGTTCTCGGCTTTGGCCATGAACAGCGTCGGCAAGGCCGCCATGGAAATGGTGCAGGAGGTCCGTCGCCAGTTCAAAGAGATTCCTGGCATCTTAGAGGGTACGGGCACCCCTGATTACGGAAAATGTGTAGACATCTCCACCCAAGCGGCATTGAAAGAAATGATGCTTCCCGGCGCAATGACCATTTTGTTTCCCTTGGTGATTGGCCTTTTTCCGCTTCTTTTGGGTGCAGAGGCAGCGTGGGCGGCAGAGACACTCGGTGGCTACATGGCAGGTGTGACTGTGAGCGGCGTGCTTTGGGCCATCTTCCAAAACAACGCCGGTGGCGCATGGGACAATGCGAAAAAGTCGTTTGAGGCCGGTGTTGAAATCGACGGAGAAATGACCTACAAGGGTTCAGATGCCCACAAAGCCGCTGTTACAGGAGACACAGTAGGAGACCCGTTTAAGGACACCTCTGGTCCTTCCATGAACATCCTCATCAAGTTGACCTGTCTCGTCGGTTTGGTCATTGCCCCCATTTTGGGTGGTGGTCATGGTGAAGACCATGCCAAAGACGCTGAGCCGAACAACACAAGCAAAGAGATTGTTACTGACATGAACGAATAAGCGTCATGATCAAAAACTTCATTTATTTCATAGCTGTATCCATCTGTTTCATCGCATGCGGTGAAGTGTCTCAAGACGCGGAGCAATCGCCTGACCTCCAAGGGTCAGCTGTTCAAACCACACTTGACGACGGATACTACGTCATCAACAAAGTGAAGCCCAAGGTGACTTGGGCAGCCCAAAAGTTGACTGGCGACGGCCACAACGGCACGCTACACATTGAAAGCGGAAAATTCATGGTGGAAGATGGCCAAATTACCGAGGGCGTCGTGGTCTTCGACATGGCGCGTATGGAAGTTTCTGATCTTGAAGGGGACAGGAAGGACCGCCTCGAACAGCATCTGCAATCCGGCGATTTCTTCAATGTAGAAACCCACCCCAAGGCGGTTTTAAACGTGAACGGCATCTCTGAATTCAATGGAAAAACGAATCTCGAGGCTACTTTGACCATGAATGGAGAAGCCGTTGATTACAACATTGACGTTGAAGTGGTGGAGGCAGATGTGATTGGCGATGTGAAGGGATTGGCGGTTCAAGGGAAATTTTTCCTGGATCGAACGAAGCACAACATCACTTTTCGGTCCAAAACTTTTGATGACAAACTGGACTGGTTCATCAAAGACGACGTGGCCGTTGGTTTCTCCGTGGTGGGCGTCCCAGCCATGTAGCAGCGATATGCAATTCTAGTACGTCCAACCCATCAAAAAGGCCCGCCTAAGCGGGCCTTTTTGATTTGGTCTATTGGCAATCAGCTGTATGATTAACTAAATAAGCTGTTCAACTTTCCATCAATGGACGTGATGATGCCTCCAAGGTCTTCCTTGTCCTCATGGAAGTTGTTGTTGTCAACGTCGATGATGAGCATTTCCCCTTTGTTGTAGGTACTTACCCAAGCCTCGTAACGCTCATTCAAGCGGTTGAGGTAATCCAGACGGATGGCCTCTTCGTATTCCCGCCCACGTTTTTGTATTTGAGCCACGAGTGTTGGAACGGATGCGCGCAAATAAATGAGGAGGTCTGGCGGAGTCACAAATTCCTCCATCAATTCAAAAAGAGAAAGGTAATTTTCAAAATCTCGGGATGTCATCAGTCCCATCGCTTGAAGGTTGGGTGCGAAAATGTTGGAATCCTCGTAAATGGTTCGGTCTTGAATGATGGGCTTTCCCTTTTTCTTCATTTCAATCAGCTGGGCGAATCGAGACTTGAGAAAATACACCTGCAAATTGAAGGACCAACGTGTCATGTCCTTATAGAAATCATTCAAATACGGGTTGTCGTCCACCTGCTCAAAATGAGGCGTGTAACGGTAGTGTTTGGCCAACAGCGTTGTCAAGGTTGTCTTCCCTGATCCAATGTTGCCTGCAATGGCGAGATGCATGAGGTCTTCGTCGTTGGAATTGTACGAAATTGTGGATGGCCAAAGTAGGTCGGCAATTGCGCCCTCGCAAGGAACGTCAACAGGTTGGGGATAACTCTTGTTTTGAAGCTTGAATCACAGACGCCAAGATGATCGCGCTGTGGGTCAATCGGGGCACCTTGTGTTGCCCTCCAAGTCTCTGATTGGCTTCCAGCCAAGTGTCAAAGGTCCCAGAAGGTACAACTCGAATCAAGGGCATCTGAAGTGCCAGATTGGCTGTGCGTTTGGCCTTGTAGTCTCCGTTCAGACCCTTCAGTTCCTCATCCAATCGCTTTGCCAGCGAATTCGCAGAAGGATGGATGCATTCAGGCTGAAACTCCAATGCCCATTCGTGACCGATGGGCTTGCCAAATTCATCAACCACTGGTCCTGCCATGTAATTGTAAATCTCCGTTCCCAACGCGCGACAAACTCGAGCCACGGCGAGGTCTGTTTGATGCTGCATGAGTTCCTCGCCTGCCAAATTGAGGTGTGAGGAAATGCGTCCCGCCACCTGTATCCGCAGTGGCACCTTGGAAGTGATGGTCACCAAATCACCCAACAAGTAGCGCCACAATCCTGCATTGGTTGAAATGACCATGGCATATGTTTGACCTACTTCGACTTCTCGGAACTCAAGCGCATGGGGATCAGTTTTGTCCAGCTCACCCATTGGCACAAACTCGTAAAAAATGCCATGATCCATGAGAAGTGCCATGTCATTTCTATTGAGGTCTTCCTGGTAGGCAAAGAATCCTTCTGACGCGTTGTAGGTCTCCAAAAAATGCATGGATGGACGACCGGGCACATCCGGAATCAAATTTTCAAAGGTGTCCCGGTAGGGTTCAAAGCCCACTCCCCCATGCATGTACAACCACAAATTGGGCCAAACCTCACGCAGGTTGGACTTGCCAGTAACCTGAAGTACACGCTGCGCGACCAACGACATCCAACTGGGCACCCCGGCCAAGATGCGAACATCTTCCTTGGCTGTTGCACGTGCCACAGCCTCCACCTTCTCTTCCCAATTTGACATCAGTGCAATCCCTCGGTTGGGGGTTCGACGAGCTTCACACCACGGGGGAAGATGCCGCACAATGATCGCACTCAAATCCCCCTTCAATGCACATTGCCCCTCTTGCACCAATGCACTCGATCCTCCAAGTATGAGATGCTTTCCATGGTACAGGCGAGCCGCCGGAACTTGATGACAATATTGAGCGAGCAAGTCCTTGCCTCCTTTGTAATGTCCCCCATGCAAGGCCTCACGTGTGACCGGCAACCACTTGTGATGGTCGCTTGTGGTTCCGGAACTTTGTGCAAACCAAGTGGTTAAACCTGGCCACAGGATGCTTCTTTCACCATCTCTGGCACGAAGAATCCAAGGCTTCAATTCGTCATACGTCACAATGGGTACACGGCGAATAAAATCTTTACGTCGAGCAATGTCACTCGCTCCATAAATTCCAAGGGATTTACCATATGCCGTTGATGCCAAGCCATGAATCAGGCCGAGATAAACACCGCGTTGAGCATCGGCAGGACGAGACTGAGCCCACAAAATGTGGGACATTCTTGCACCAATCAAGCGATGAAAAATTCGGTTGGCTGGCATGACACCAATGTAAGTTAGAAGCGAACGCAGTCGCACAAATTAGGCCTCGACTGGCAGGGCCGCGAAGACTTTGATCAAGGCATCCAACGCCAAGTCAATGTCTGCATTTGTGGTATACCGCGAGAATGAGAAGCGCACGCTTGCCTTGTCAGGGTTGTGAAATTGAAGTGCTCTCAACACGTGTGAACCCAGAGTTGCACCGCTAGAACATGCGCTGCCCCCCGAGCATGCAACGCCTTCAAGATCAAGTAGAAAAACGGCCATTCCCCCATTGGGATGTTCAGGAAATTGAACATTTAACACAGTGTACAACCGGTCATCCCCGTCTGAATCACCATTGAAGGCGACACCAGGAATCCTCTCCTTCAAGCCTTGCACCATTCGCGCTTTGATCGATCTGATGTGAGACTCATGGACTTCCATGTTTTCAAACGCGATTTCAAATGCCGTCGCCAAACCCACGATTCCAGCCACATTTTCCGTACCTCCACGCATCAATCGTTCTTGGCCTCCACCAACGATTAAGCCATCGATGTTTAACGAGGGATGGACATATAAAAAACCTGTGCCCTTGGGGCCGTGCAATTTGTGAGCGCTGCATGCCAAGAAATCCACGTCCATGGATTCAAGGTCCATCGGATAATGTCCCATTGTTTGGACGGTATCGCTGTGGACCAAAGCTCCATACTCTTTGCACAACGTCCCAACGCGAGCCAAATCGGTCATCACACCAACCTCGTTGTTCGCATGCATCAGTGAAACGAGTGTCTTCGATTTTTTTTGGGCCAAAAGTTGCGCGAGGTGATCTAAATCCACTCGACCATCGCTGTGATGGCGGACGTAGTTCAATTCAACGTGGTGTTGATCTCTCGCCATCTGAGTCGACTTGATGACCGCACTGTGTTCAGCTTCAGAGGTGATGATTCGCTTCACTCCCAAACAACCTACTGCGGCCTGAATGGCGTGATTGTCTGCCTCTGTACCTCCCGAAGTAAAACAAATGGTACGTGGGGCAACACCCAGCAACTTGGCAATGGTCCGACGACTTGTTTCAACCAAGGCCTTGGCTTTTCTGCCAGGCAGGTGAGTGGATGACGGGTTGCCGTACACGGTGCTGTGCACATCCGTCATGGCCTTCACCACTTCAGGTGCTACCGGCGTTGTCGCTGCATTGTCGAGATAAGCATGCATGGCTGGGCAAATTTACGCCAGTGCAGGTGCATTTTGAAGATGATGCCCGAGTCGATCCGAAAATCGATTTGCCAAAGCACGCGCGCCATCAGCTGACGAGGCTTCTGCATAGATGCGAATGATCGGTTCAGTGTTGCTTTTTCTCAGATGAACCCACCCCTCCTGAAAATCAAATTTCACACCATCCACATCGTTCACTTCCGCGTCCTTGATTTCGTTGCGCAAGGATTGCAGCGCAGAATCCACATCAACTGGGGGGAGACTCAATTTGTCCTTGACCATATAGAAATCTGGGTAGGTATTTCTCAAAGAACGACAGGACATTCCCGACGCCACGAGGTGGCTTAAAAACAACCCAATCCCAACCAAAGCGTCTCTCCCCAAATGAGAGGCGGGGTAAATGATTCCCCCATTGCCTTCACCACCCAAAATGGCTCCGGTTTCTCGCATTTTCGCCACAACATTGACCTCGCCCACTGCCGAGGCAGTGTAAGCGCAGCCGTGGTGGGTGCTGACCTCACGAAGCGCCCGTGTGCTACTGAGATTGCTCACTGTCGGGCCAGGAGTGTGAGTCAGAACGTAATCTGCCACGGCAACAAGAGTGTACTCCTCCCCAAAAAAACTGCCGTCTTCGCAAACGAAGCAGAGACGATCGACATCTGGATCAACACTGATGCCAAAATCACATTGAGAATCAATTACCGTTTTTGTCAAATCACTCAAATGCTGGGGCAAGGGCTCAGGATTGTGTGCAAAATCACCCGTGGGTTCGCAGTGTACCTGAATCACCTCCACACCGAGGGATTGAAGCAAAAGAGGTACGGCAATGCCCCCCGATGAATTGACAGCATCCACCGCAACTTTCAATCCTGCTCCACGAATTGCCTCTGCATTGACCAAATCCAAATCAAGAACATGTGCTACGTGGTGCTCCAGCCAAGAATCATCAAGGGTTGTGGTTCCAGTCCCTTCAACATCGGCATAGGTAACGCCGTCGCGGGCCAAAGTAAGGACTTCATTTCCAGCCGAAGCTGACAAAAACTCTCCCTTCCAATTGAGCAGCTTCATCGCATTCCATTCCTTGGGATTGTGTGATGCCGTCAGAATCATTCCTCCATCAGCCTCCAATCCAGGGACTGCCAATTCAACGGTTGGCGTGGTACTCAAACCGAGGTCAATCACGTCTATGCCCAAAGCATTCAATGTGCCGCATACCACATCACGCAGCCAAGGTCCCGAAATTCGGGCATCCCGCCCCACCACAACGCGTGGCGAATCGCTGCTTTTTTTATGCTGCCAAATCCAAGCACCATATCCACTTGCAAATGTCACGACGTCAGCTGGACTTAAGCCCTCACCGGCCTTTCCACCGACCGTGCCACGGATTCCTGAAATAGATGCAATCAACATGTGTGCAAGGTAGGGTCTGCTCTGCGTCCCACTTGTCCGCGGTCAGGAAAACGTCATTTTGATTTTTTTCCACCATTCCTGTGCATAATCGATGCCGTCAACCCATCATTCTTCCGACCTTTGACTCATACCTTTCTAGGGAATGCACGAAGAAGGACGTCCACACCAAGGAGAAGAACAAATGCTGGCGCTGGTCAAGGCTTTCGAAGCCATGATGCACGCAGGTGAATCTCGATTCTTCGACCACGATGACCTCGAGCTTCTCATCGAACATTATTTGGAGAAGGGTTCGTTGCGGAAAGCTCAACAAGTCCACCGCCATGCGAGCAGTTTGTATCCTGAGAGTTTGGGACTGCAATTGCGAGAAGCCCAAATTCTCGCCAGCACAGGAAGGCACGTCCAAGCCATCCCGCGTCTAAAAAATCTGCTTTCTTTTGAGCCGAACAATGAAGAAATCCATCTCACTCTGGCCAACATTTATAGCCAAATGAGAGAGCACAAACTCGCTCTTCAACACTTCAACGCTCTGATTTCATTTGCAGATGACGAACTGAAAAAAGACCTTTACATTGACGTCGCCCTGGAACACGAAAACCTCGGCGAGTGGAAACAAGCCATCCGTGTCCTGCTTCAAGCTTTGAAAGAAGATCCCTTGAACGAAACGGCGCTGTATGAACTGGCCTTTTGCATGGACAAAGAAGGTCGCATTCAAGAGGCAGCGGATTTCTATACTCAGTTTTTAGACGATCATCCATACAGTTTTGCGGCTTGGTACAATCTGGGGAATGCCCATCAGCGGTTGGGACGATACAAGGAGGCCGTAGAAGCCTACGACTTTGCCATTGCCATAGAAGACAGTTTTGCTCCTGCATATCATCAAAAGGCAGAGGCGTTGACGGCCATGGAAAGATTTGGGGACGCCTTGGATGTGCATCGGGAAACACTCATGCTTGACGCACCTCAACCGAGCACATTTTGCTACATGGGCGAGTGTCTTGAGCACCTGGGAGACTTCGATGAAGCGGAACAATACTACATGCAGTGTTTGGATTTGGACGCCAACTTTCTCGAAGCTCACGTCGGACTCGGTGTGCTTGACGACCTGCGGCAGGACCACGATGCAGCGTTGGAGCACTTTGCCCAAGCCTTGTTGCTGCATCCCCACCATGAAGACACCTTACTGATGATGGCCATCGTCCTGAAAAAGATGAAACGCCACGAAGATGCAGATATGTGTTTGGTGCAAATTCTGGAGCGAAATCCCAAACACCTTGAAGCTTGGGAAGAACGCATCGACAACATGCAAGCCTTGGAGGCGCATGACCAAGCTCTAATTTTGCTCGACAATGCCTTCGAGCACATGCCGCCGACCTCGACATCGTTGAGGTACAAAAAATTTGTGAGCCTCTTCGCATTGCGCATGGACGGAGAAGCCCTGAGGCTTCTTGACCAACTGCTCATTGCGGATTTCGAAGGCATGAACCGGTTGCTGGAGACCTACCCCGGTCTGTTGGACGACCCTCGTGTAGCCACTCGCTACGCGCGAATGAAACACTGAACCATGAAGAACAACCTATCTCATCTCCCGGAGCGCTCTGAGAAGCCCCGCGAATCGGGTTTGACCATGGTCATGGATAAGGGTCTTAGCCTTCGCCAAGCTGAAGACTTTATTGAAGTCAATGCAGATAAAGTCGATTTGCTCAAGTTGGGCTTTGGCACGAGTATTGTCACACCCAACGTCAAGGAAAAAATCAAACTTTACCACGACGCTGGACTTATGGTTTATCCAGGTGGAACTTTGTTTGAAGCATATTTCGTCCGCAATCAGCTCGAAGACTACTTGAGATTTGTAGATGAACTTGGCCTCGAAACGTTAGAAGTGAGCGACGGTTCCATGGTGATTGAAGAAGATGCCAAATGTGAAATGATTTCAAAGCTGGCTCAGAATTACCGAGTCCTTAGCGAAGTTGGCTCGAAAGAGACGGGAATTCTCATCAGCCCCAACAAGTGGACTTCCATGATGCAAAAAGAACTAGCCGCGGGCAGTTGGAAGGTCATCGCGGAGGCGAGAGAGAGCGGTAACGTGGGAATTTACCGCCCCAATGGCACGGCACATACCGCCCTGGTAAGACGAATTTTGGCCAAAGTAAAACTGGACGACATCCTTTGGGAAGCGCCACAAAAACCACAACAAGTTTGGTTTCTAAAACAATTTGGGACCAATGTGAACTTGGGCAACATCGGACCTCATGATGTGATTCCACTCGAATGCCTGAGACTCGGCCTGCGTGGCGACACCTTCTTTGACAATCTTCCCGACGCAATGGCGGAGGGAGTGCGCCAAATTCCGACAGACGAAAATCTGGATGGTTGATTATGCAGAGCATCACAGTACACGAATTGTTGGAGTGGCGTAACACAGAGGCCGCTCACGCCTTGATCGACATCCGTGAGCCCTACGAGCGAGATGTAAGCCACATCGGTGGCGTGCACATTCCCATGGAACAGATTCTGGATCGTTTGGAAGAAATCCCCGATGACATTCCAGTCGTGATTCACTGCCGATCGGGAGTTCGATCTGCTGCAGTGACCCATGCCTTGACAAATCAATACGGCAGATTGAATGTACACAATCTTGAGGGGGGTATTCGGGCATGGGCAAAGCACGTCGACCCCAACCTCGAAGTGGCATGAATCGCTTCTGGTCTGTCGTGGCCAAGGGTTTCGCCATGGGTGTGGCTGATTTGGTTCCCGGCGTAAGCGGCGGCACTGTAGCCTACATATCAGGCATCTACGACACCCTCATTGACAGCCTATCTGCCCTCAGTGGAAAGGGATTGGCGTCCCTTCGTAAGGGACATTTTTTGGAGGCATGGCAAGCTGTGAACGGTCCTTTTTTACTGGCACTGATTCTGGGCATCGCAGCTGCCATTGCAACACTCGCCTCACCCCTACATTATTTGCTGGAATTTCACCCAGTCTTGTTGAGGTCCTTTTTTGTCGGTTTGGTCGCAACATCCGTTCCTCTGGTGGGAAGACATGCACAGCCTTGGGCTTTTGATGCATGGGTTTGGGCTGCTCTCGGGTGTGCCATCGCAGGGTTCATCACCTCTCTTCCACCTTTGGTTCAGTCGGATCATCCCCTGATGTTGATGGCTGCTGGCTCTCTTGCCATATGTGCCATGCTGCTTCCCGGGATTTCTGGCAGTTTTCTCTTGCTCATTTTGGGCGCATATGCCCCCGTTCTCTTGGCCGTCAAAAACTTTGATTTCAACAAAATCGCATCTTTTGGAATCGGCGCTCTCCTCGGAGTCGTGATGTTCAGCCGAGTACTCAAATGGCTTTTAAAAACGCATAGACGACCAACCTTAGCGATGCTTACAGGTTTTTTGGTTGGTTCACTTCAGGCACTCTGGCCGTGGAAATCACAGGTACGCCCACTTTACACACACAGCGATGGCCGGGTAGAATGGCTCCTTGAAAACATCATGCCTCAAGGCAGCATTCTCCATTTGACCAGTGCCTTGGCATTGTCCGTCTCAGGTGGTGTCGTCGTTTGGGGGCTTCACCGTTGGGGGACTTCACGCAGCCCGAATACAGGGTCATGAAAAACGTTGCAACAACATTGTTGGGTGTCCTCGGTCATCCCATTGCGCACTCCCAAAGTCCCGAACTATTTTCTCAAATCCTCGCCGCAGAAGGGAGAAATGACGTGTCCTACATCCCATTCGACTTGCCGAGAATTGAGGACTTTCCTGCCTTCACTGAGAACCATCCCAATCTCGTCGGCCTGAATGTAACCGTGCCCTACAAGCAGGCCATTTTGCCCATGTTGAGCGATGTCTCCGAGGAAGCTAGGTCTGTGGGTGCCGTCAATACATTGGTCAAAACAAAGCGTGGTTGGGAGGGACACAATACGGACATTTGGGGCTTTCGGCGTTCCATTCAACCCTTTCTAACCAACCATCACGAACGAGCTTTGGTACTCGGCACTGGCGGCAGTGCCTCGGCCGTACATTTTGTCCTTTCAAGCCTGGGTATCGAAACAACAAGTGTGTCACGTGATGGAGACAGCAGCCGAGGAACTCGCGCTTGTGGACGGATGTCCATTGGCTACCATGAGTTGTCTGAGTGGGTTGTGCGTCACCACCTGCTTGTGGTCCACTGCACTCCTGTAGGAATGCATCCTAAACATCAAGATATGGTGCCATTTCCAGCGAATCTTCTCACGTCTGACCACCTGGTTGTCGATCTCATTTACAACCCTGCTGAGACCCGCTTTCTGCATGAGGCAAAACGTCAGGGTGCCTCGATACTCAATGGCAAAGACATGCTGCGTTTGCAGGCAGAAAAAGCGTGGGACATTTGGAAGACCTCAGGAGTCTAGGCCCCAAGGGCACGATGTACATTTGAAACACTCATGGAGCGTTCCTTGCCACCAACCGAACAACCAGGTCCTGTCAACAATCTGCACAACCTGACTGTGCGTGAGATTTTAGATGAGATGCATCACGTCGATGACGATGTTCAGCAAGCCGTTCGCGAAGCCATGCCCGCGTTGGCTTTGCTTGCGGAATCTTTGATTGATCGCATGCGAAATGGCGGAAGACTCTTTTACCTCGGTGCAGGTACAAGTGGGCGTCTCGGGGTGGTTGACGCAAGTGAATGCCCCCCCACATTTGGGGTCGCACAAGACCGAGTGGTTGGCCTCATGGCCGGAGGCGATTCAGCCATCCGAACTGCGGTTGAAGGTGCCGAGGACGACCCCGAACAAGGTTGGAAAGACCTCAAGGCCCACGGCATTAAGTCATTAGATACTGTGGTTGGCATTGCCGCCAGCGGTCGCACCCCTTACGTCATAGGTGCCTTACGCCATGCGAAATCGAAAGGCATGTTGACCGGTTGCGTCACATGCAATCCCAACAGCCCAATCATTGAAGCGTGTGATCACCCTGTTGTCGCGGTCACAGGTCCGGAATTTGTAACGGGATCAACGCGCCTGAAGGCAGGAACTGCCACCAAACTCATTTTGAACCGATTAACCACAGCAACCATGATTCAATTGGGTCATGTTCGAGGCAACCGCATGGTCGACATGCAACTCACCAACGCCAAGCTTGTGCAACGAGGGGCTCGCATGGTCTCAGAGGCCACAGGACTAACATTTGAAGACGCCAAGACACAATTGCAAGCGCACGGAAGTGTAAGAGCAGCCGTCGACGCACATCACGAGGACAATGCACGCACTTGAGCCCTTTTACGCGTGGCGAAACCACTACATCGCAAGCAACGACCCACAAAGTCCGTTCTTCAATCGCATTTACAACGAGCTTGCCTACCATCTCAAAGTGTATGACCACTACATCCACCCACAGTGGGATGAATTTGGGAGCCAAACTCTTTACACCAAAGTGCTGTTCGCAGATTACGAAGAGGGCTTCGCCATTTTGGAATTCATCGGCGAGTGGAACGACTGCCTCTTCAATGACATCATGCTACTTAAGCGGGAAGTCATCGACCCTTTGCGTGACGGAGGTGTTTCCAAGTTTGTCCTCATCGGCGAAAACGTATTGAATTTTCACCACAGTGATGACGCCTATTACGAGGAGTGGTTTGACGATGTGATGGAAGAAGACGGCTGGATTGCATTGCTCAACTTTAGAGAGCACGTACTGGCTGACATGCAAGCCATTGACCTCGATTCTTACTTCGTTCTAGGCGGAGAATTGAACGAAATTGGATGGCGTACATTCACTCCCGAACAGCTCTGCCGGCGCATTGACGACTGCGTTGAGCACCGCTACGGATTGCTGGGTTAATTCCTGATTTGAGGAATCATCGATTTTGCCAAGCGCGCCATGCTTCGCGGTCGGAGGCAAAATGAAAGTCGTTGGCGTTCAAATCCTTCACCAAACGCCAACCTAGTCGCTGATGCATCATTGGAACACGCTTTCCAAACACGTCTTCCAATTCGCCCTGGTCATCAAAACTGACTTCACTTGTCAGCGTTGCGCGGTAATGCACTGCCAGTACTTGATGATTTTCATCAAATGAGCTGAGATGGACGCGCTGGCTGATGTGAACAAGTGGTCCGACATCCACTGGCTGCCCCAATTCTTCTAATGCCTCGCGTCGCAAACAAGCGGACGTCCCCTCGCCCCACTCCAACCCCCCTCCAGGGAACTTCATGACGCCGCCCATGGGTAGCCGTTCATAAGACACCAGCACCTCCTTGCCCCCACCTTGAGCATCACGTTCAACAATCATGTACACCCGAACATTAAATCGACCTTTTCGATTCAGCATTTTCGTAGCCCGTACCATTTCCCGTTTTCCAGGAGGACCTGGAATGCGACGAACCAAAAATCCAGCCTCTTCCATCGCTCTGCGAACTTCACCCTTGGCGCAATAAGTGACGAGTTGTCCGCCAAGCTTCAGCGCCAGACGCATTCGATCCATGGCAGGGGTGGTCCAAAGTTCAGGCTGTGCGGCAGGAGCAAAAGCGTCAAACATCACCAAGTCATAGATCTGCTCCACTTGGTCCATCTCAAAAAGACCTGTTTCAATTCTTTCAAATGTCATCCACTCATCCTGCCAGGCACCCACCTCGTGCATGGTTCGCCAGATCTCTTCGGGAACATCGGTCAACGCTGCGTAGTCCAAAGAAGACACTTCTTCCCAGGACAAGGGACTGGGCTCCAAACTGTGGATGACCACATGACGCTCTGCCTTCTTTGCCCGCGACCACACGTCGAGGACATTCAAACCAGTACCAAATCCCACTTCCAACACATGCAGTAACCCTTTGGGACACCTCTCCAATGCCGGCAACAACCCCATCTCACCATACACGTGACGCGTCTCACTCAACGCACCATGGACGCTGTGATAAAAAACATCTAGATTTTGCTCATGAAGGGTCTTGCTTCCGTCTTTCGTTTCTCGCAATTTCACGGTGTAAAGGTCGAATGATTGATACAATGTCGCTGTGAATCAGAAATCCTCAATTGCCCCCAGCCCAAACAGCGCAAAATCCAATCTCACCGGATCTTTTGAATCAATGGCTCTCAAAGATGCTGTCAGTTCCAACACCGCTTTCCAATCGTTGGCACGTCTATTCAACAAACCCAATTTGCGGCCCACATTTGACGTGTGTACATCCAAAGGGATATGCAAAACCGCTGGAGAAATGCTTTTCCAAATCCCCAAATCTACACCTCGCTTCGAAGAGCGAATCATCCACCTCAACCACATGTTCAGTCGCTTGGCCGCCGATCCTTTTGCCGGATTCGCAACGTGTTTTCTGGTTCGATTTTCTACCCCTTGTTGTTCTATAAATGCATGGTGGAATGAGGTCAATGCGCCTTCCAAACTTGCTGGATTTTCAGGAAAATGCCATCCTGAAACCATCGCTTTTTCAAGTGATCCGTGGGCTTTCATCAATCCCGAAAGTGCGCGTACAAAGCCTTTCGCATCGATTGACTGAAACGTACGATGAACAAAACCATCAAAAACCCTCAGGTCCGATTCCTCATGCTCCATGACAAAGCTTCCCGGAGCGTGATCCATACGGGCCATCAAATCATCCAAACTTTTCAAAATGGATACGCGATTTCCCCATGCCAAAGAGGCCGCAAAAAAGGACGACACCTCCACATCTCTTCGATCAGAGTATCGATGCGGAATCGAAAGAGGATCATGTGGTATGAAATCTGGAACTTCGTACCTATCCGCCTTCTCTAACAAAAACTCCTTCACTTCCTCAGGTGTCATGCGGCAAAAATGGGACTAAATTCGCATTGTGTGGGGAAGGCCTGACATACTATGGGGATTGTTTGCACTGGCTATTCCTATCGCGCTTCACCTGTTGCAGTTGAGACGGTACAGACGCGTGGCTTTTTCCAATGTCTCTTTTCTCAGAGACGTCCAAAAAGAGACCCAATCGAGACATCGCCTGCGCAACCTACTCGTGTTGCTTGCGAGATTGATAACTTTTGCCGCCCTCATTTTGGCTTTTGCCGATCCCATGTGGGCCCCAGAAGAAAATCCAAATCCCTCCACTCGACAAGCGGTATCTGTCTACATTGACACCAGTCCGTCCATGATGGCTGCTGGTGAAACAGGACCGCTGATTCAAGAAGCCAAGCAGAAAGCAACAACTCTGGTAGACGCATTTTCCGAGACGGATAAATTCCACGTTTTCACAAGTGAGTTTGAAGGTCAAGATCAAAGATTTTTGACACAAACAGAAGCCCTTGAGCGAATTGCTTCTGCTCAACTCTCTCATCACGCTCCCGACCTCGATGCAGTCATTCAGCGGAGCATGGATCAATTCCGCCGTTCGGAAGGTGCTACGCCAAGGGCGTTTTGGATCACCGATTTGCAGAAGAGTTCGCACGACTTGCAAACAATGAACCAGCCAGACACGTCCGTTGCTTGGCACGTGATACCCGTGGAAGGCAATGACGTACCGAACGTTTGGATTGATTCAGTTTGGTTCAATGCACCACTCGCGTTGCCTGATCAAGCCGCCGCACTCCATGTCCGCATTGAACACGATGCACGTGAAGGGATTGATGGGCTCCCCCTCGCTTTGAGGGTAGACGGAGTAACCGCAGCTTTGGGCTCATTTAATCTTGTCCCGGGACTTGCGACAGACACAATTTTGAGATTTACTCATGGAGCCTCTGGACCCCACATGTTGACCGTCGAATTGGAGGATGCTCCTGTCCGCTTCGACGACACGCACCACATGGGTTATGACGTACAGAAAGGCATTGACGTTTTTCATTGGACAGATGGCAATGCTCCTTTTCGAAAAGCAACCCAACTTGTAGAACAAGCCTTCGAATCAGCACGGCCTCTGATCAAAGTGGAACAAGGCACGTCTTTGCCGTCCCCTCAAGTTCTTGCCTCCTTCGATCTCCTTGTAACCAACGGAATCACAAAACCATCTTTGGGCGCATGTGCATTGGTTGAGCAGTTCGTGAGTGGGGGCGGAAGTGTACTCGTGATTCCCGACAGTGCAGCCCAGGGCTTGGAAGTGCTGTTCTCCGCCCTTTCACTTGACCCACCTGTCGGCTGGATGAAAGAGAGTGGGCAGGTAAGTCAAGTTCGCTGGACCCACCCTTTGTACCGAGGTGTATTTCGTGCTGTACCCTCTCGCGTGGATTGGCCTGAGTACGATCGCATCCTCAATCGAAGAATCAAATCTGAGGAAGAAGTTTTAATCGAAGCCAACAATGGTGCAGCCTATCTCAGTCAAATTCAGGGAACTTCAGGCAGAGGAACCGTCTACCTACTCGGAACGAATCTGGAAACCGGCAACTTGACGAGACATGGTTTGTTTGTCCCTACGCTTCTTCGGATTGCTGAATCAGCCCGTCTGACTGAGGAAAGGCGTTATCTGTTAGGACGAGATTTGTCCCTTACCCTCGCGCTCAATCAGGAGCTGAACTCAGAGCGAGAAGCGAGCGTGTCTTGGTCCGTGATTCAACTCGACATCCCCCCCAATCAAACGAGTGTGAAAGTTGTGCCAGAAGTCAGAACCACTCCCGATGGTCTCCGTCTCAGTTGGGGAAATACGCTGACCGTTCCGGGGCCTTACGCCGCCCAACAAAATGACCTTACAATCGCCACTTTCGGTTTGAATCCTCGGGCATCCGAATCCAAATTGGCCAGCTGGCTCCCTGACGAATGGACCCAAGAATTGATTTCCTTTGGTTGGAAAAACATTCCTGTTTGGACTCAGCCTTCAGAACAATTGGCCAAGATGGTTGAACGACACATTGCGGGGGAAAGACTTGCGTGGTACTTTTTCCTCGCCGCAATGTTAGGCCTTGCCCTCGAAACCCTTCTCTTGAAACGATGGAACAACCTGTTCTCTTAAACTCAGTGCAAGTCATTGACCCCGAGGGGCCTTGGCATAGTCAGGTCGTAGATGTCCTCTTACAAAATGGACAAATCGTCGACATTGGACATTCAATCAAGGCGCCAGATGCCTTGATTTTAAAATCACAAGGAAGTATGATCAGTCCCGGATGGATTGACGGACAAGCTCATTTCCGCGAACCTGGATTCGAAACGAAAGAAGGGATGAGAAGTGGATTGAATGCAGCCAGCCGTGGCGGATTTACTCAAGTCGCTGTTCTTCCGAGTACATCGCCTCGCGTGGACCACGCGAGTGCAGTTCGCAATGTACTGGCTTTGGCTCAAGAAGCTCAATCCGATGGAACTCCGGCCGAAGCCCTTGCACTCGCCTGTCTGTCTGAAAAAGGCTTCGGGGAACAATTGGCAGAAATGCATGACATGAGCGAAGCAGGAGCGGTCGCATTCACAGACGACTCCCCATTGGATCGCGTAAGCCTGCTTCAGCGCGCTCTTACTTACAGCAAAGTTCATGGCAAAGTTGTTGTTGACGTCCCTCTGGATCGGGATATGAATGCCGGGGGGCTTATGCATGAAGGTGTTGTCAGCACTCAAATGGGTGTGATTGGCATCCCTCACGAAGCAGAAACCTTGCGCGTGTCGCGTGATTTGGATGTGCTTAAATACACCGAAGGGAGACTCCACTTTGCCATCTTGACTTGCGCTGACAGTGTGAAGATGGTTCGTGAGGCCAAACGTTCAGGATTGAAGGTTACGTGTGGGACGACCGCTGCCCATTTGATGTTCTGTGACGAGGACTTGGATGGCTTTGTAGGTGCTCTGCGTGTTTGTCCACCTTTTCGTTCTGCTGCGGATCGTGAAGCGCTCAGACAGGGTGTTTTGGATGGAACCATTGACATGGTCGTGAGTGACCACCGGCCCGAAGACCTCGAG
This sequence comes from Flavobacteriales bacterium UBA1112, assembly GCA_002313415.1. Classification (GTDB taxonomy): domain Bacteria; phylum Bacteroidota; class Bacteroidia; order Flavobacteriales_D; family Sanyastnellaceae; genus UBA11663. The sequence continues at coordinate 8,415 of DCBH01000042.1, read as the reverse complement.
AATCACGATGTTGAATTCATGCTTAGCCCCAATGGAATGGCTACTCTGCCTTCCGCCTTTAGCTTGGCTTTATCTGGATTGACTGAATCGGCCCCCGATTCTCTTGCAGCCATCGAAGCGCTGATCAATGCGCTAAACCAAGGTCCTCGGGCTGTATTCTCAATGACTCCATCTCATTTGGAGTCGGGTCAAGCCTGCAACCTTACTTGGTTTCACCCGAACATGAAGCACTCCTCTCATGGCGGCACGAAAGGTGTGAATGTACCGCCCCAAATAGAAGGACAAAAAGGACAGATACTTGGTGTCTTTAAGTCCGATCGGAGCTGGCAAGCCTAAAAGGGTGACTCAAGCCTGACCTTGGGGCCCCATATATGGCAATGGCATTCCAGGGTCCGCAGCGCCGTGGTCTTTGATTGGTCCGTGTTGCTGCTCAAATCGCTGAACGTTTTCTGCCAGGGCACCTAGCAGGCGTTTGACATGATGCGGAGACATTACCACTCGGCTTCGAACTTTCGCTTTAGGCATTCCAGGCATCACCTGAATGAAATCCATCACAAACTCCGCTGGACTATGTGTGATGACTGCCAGATTTGCATAAACCCCGGATGCTACATCCTCTGAAAGCTCAATATTTAGTTTTCCTTTTTGATCTTTTTCTGCCATGGGTCGAAGTTACGTTACAGGTCCAAGGGCAAGTCCAGCAATTCATGAAGAGTTCGCACCGTTCGCCATGCACGAATTTCGACCTCCCCGTGCGGATTGAAGTGAACCGCGTCCCACCCTACATTTTGTGCGCCGTCTACGTCGCTCTCCATGCTGTCGCCGATCATCACAATGCCCGCATCCATGGCAAGCCCTGAACGACTTGCCGCCAATTCAAAAGCGGTGGGATCGGGCTTTTTTACGCCCAGCGCATCGCTTGTAAAGACATCCGTAAAAAAAGGTTCCAAGCCAGAGTTTTTGACTTTAATGTGCTGGACTTCCTCGAAGCCATTGGTAAGCAACAACATTCGATGTCCCCTCTCCTTCAATTCTTCCAGCACTTCGATGGAACCTGGTAACAATGCGGTTTGAAACGGGGAAGTCTCTATGTAATGTTCTCCCAATGCACGAGAAACGTGTTCGTCTGGTTCCAAGCCAAGTCTCTCAAAAGCAAGCTTGAAGCGCCCAGCTCGAAGGGTGTTTTTATCCATCAATCCCTTGCGAAACTGTGCCCAGCACCAGTCATTGGCTTTCTCATAGGCTTCGATCCAAGCATCCACATTGGCAACACCCAAGTTCACCAGCCCCACAGCCGCATGACCCTCACGTAAAGCCAAACGAGAGTTTGTCTCGAAATCCCACAACGTGTGGTCCAAATCAAAAAACAACGGACGGGGACTCACGCTACGCCTTGTTTGAGCAACCAAGAAGCTGTCGTGAGTAATGCAGCCCAGAGGGCAAAAGCAAGCACCAAGAAATATTTCGCAGCCATGTTCGAACGAAAGTACTTTGCACCTAATGCAGCAGCCAATGGCACCGAAATAAGTCCAGAAGCCAACAACAAGCCTCGCAAACCAAATAAATTTTTCATTTTGACAATTCTTCTTCTTCGTGGATTAAAAATGCGCTTTCCACGACTTGGACGTGGTCCCATTCGTTCTTCTAGCCATTGAAACCACCACGTTCCGAAGCGCCAGAAAGTAAGAACACCCAAAGCTGAACCCGACGCTGTAACTGCCCACGTTGTCCAAGCTGAATGGCCCGAAGCAATCATGGCAGAAGGCGTCACTACAAATTTTAAGATGGATGCCAACAACCAAAAGAACAGATTGTACCAAGTCATTTCTGCGACTTCCATGCATCGAAATTACATTTTCCCAATCGGCGAGCAGTATCCACCATGTCAAGGTAGGTTGCCTGCCACCCCAACCATTCTAGCTGTTCACTGACAGACGTGTTGTGCCAGCACGACATCCATGTCCCACCAACTTTTGACACCACGTGCATCATGTCTCTCAGATGTGCTTTTGCCTCGAGGGCTGACCAACCCATTCCGTCCCTCATCGCAATGTCCATGACTGCAATGGGATGAATCAACAAAGGCAATGACGACTCAGTCTTCAAATCATAAGCGGGGTAAGGTTGGCTGAAGCCAGCTCGAAATCCGACATCTCTCGACCAACCCAAGGATGCATCAGTCTTGATTCCCAAACTCACGGCATGCCGCCACCATGAACCTGGCGTACCTCGAAGAAAGTGAGTACGTACTTCCTGTGCATTTCCTCCATGCCAAGATTGAAAACGGTCTTTTTCCTTTCGGCTCACCCGCATGTCTTCGACTGCGGCATAACTCGGATGCCATCCCACTGAATCTTTTTCCGCAGCGAGAATCTCCACCAACGCAGGGAGGACCTCCAAGTTTGGATCGAGTCCAACATCGTTTGGTGCCTTTCGATCTGCAGCAAGCACGAACCATCCAATGGACTCCTCAGAATGTAAGGCACGAATCCAGGAATAAGTGTCATAGGGATCTTTTTGCTTCCCGCGCAAGGTTCGAGATCGCTCTGAGACAAGAGTCCACCGACCAAAAACCAAATCCCGCGCTTGAAGCGACCACGATTTCCAAGCTGGTCGACCCAAATGCTTGAAGGCCACGTCAACATCAAACGTCGGGCGGAAAGACAAAACCTTCCCAGGCACTTTTACTTCGAACAAGATGGCGTTCCACATGACCTCAATCCATGGCCAATGATGCTGCTTCGCCATGGAAATTTCAAATTGACCCAAATTGGCCTTGCCCTTGACCCCTCTCCAAGGCAAATGTTCCGTTGTAGGACGACCATGCTTGTCGAGTTCAGGGACATTATGCTGCTCGTCCCAACAAGTCAATCCATAAAACGTTGCTGCCAGCGGATCAAAGGGCAGTGTTGTAGAGTGAGAATCGCTGTGGCTTTCTTCTGAAAAACCGGGGAGCATCAATCTCACAGACAAGCCCTGATTGCGCTGCCATACAGACCAACCCAATGACAAAACACCTTCATCGCCCTCCGTAACCAAGGGATGATTTACCCATGAAGCCACCTCGTCATCCATCCAATAGAGTTTGGTTCGATTCCCCAAAGAGGGGTCCTCTTCCCAACGAACTTGGACGTCAAAGGATTTTTCTAGGGCGCACATGGCGGCATATTTTTGCCGCGAAGAGGGCTTTTGACCGCACAGGGTCAAAAATCGTGATTGGGCTTTCATGGCAGAATCATCAAACCTTTTCTAGACAACGAAGGATGTCGTTCGCAGCTTGCCCTGTTCCATACAAATCATCCGTTTTAAATCTCCCCTTATTCAACATCGTCGTCGCCAACTTATCCAAGTCCTCAGGCCCATGTGCCAAAGCCGACTGTTCGCGCTCGACCTGTTCTACCCACTCCGTTGTGCCTCGAAGAACCACACATCTCGTGCCAAGGGAATACGCTTCTTTTTGCACGCCTCCACTGTCTGTAAGAACGAGTGGCGCCTGACAAACAGCTTGAAGAAGATCGAGATAACCCAAAGGATTTGTCGTGAAAATGGAATTGTCTCGAAGTTCTTTACGCCAAGCAGGCAAATTGTTTTCCAATACGTTTGCCGTCCTTGGGTGAACTGGAAATGTTGCTTCCAGTCCAACTTTCTCAAGCCACGCTCCTGTTGAATTCAACCACCTTCGAAGAAGATTGGGATTGTCAACATTTGAGGGACGGTGCAGGGTCAAGAGAATGCGGCCGCGGCCGCGGTCAATCTCAGGCCACGACGAACCAAAGTGAATGGCATTGTCATGCATGATGTCGCCCGTACGTATCACCCATGGTCGACTTGGATGAGGAGAGTCGCCTTCAACATGCGTTATGCCCTCCCTCTTCAGATGAAGAACCGCCGAGTCCGTTGGACAAATTAGTATGCTTGACAGTCGATCTGTCAAGACACGATTCACTTCCTCCGGCATGGACCAAAGATGGGAACGCAACCCTGCCTCTACGTGAATCAAAGGCACACCCTCAGCCGAAGCCGCGAATGCTCCTGCGAGGGTAGAGTCTGTATCTCCGAAGACGAGCATCCAGTCAGGCTTCGCCTTGCGAATGACCTCTCTCACACCATGCATCATGTCTCCCATCCGCAATTCGCGACTGGATGAAGTGGGCGAAAGGGTAACCTGTGGTTGAGGAAGACTCAACTCTTTGAAAAATTGCTTACTCAGGGCTTCATCGTGATGCTGTCCGGTATGTACCCAAATCGTTTCCCAGTTCTTGGCGCTCTTCAATGTCCTGTGCAACGCAGCGGCTTTGATAAATTGAGGTCTCGCTCCGACCACGATAACCATGCGCTTTGGGGAATTCATCTCAGCCATCCTTCGTCGACAAAGCTAACGAAGGCGTCACCTGCCACAACGACATGATCCAACACCGGCAAATCCAAATATGCTCCCGCTTGACACAGATTCTTGGTCAACTCCCGGTCTGAGGCGCTGGGATTGGGATTTCCTGACGGATGATTGTGAACCAAAACCATCGCTGCAGCCCTCAGCGCCAGCGCCCGGCCAAAGACAAGTTTGGGGTCGACCACTGTTCCCGTGAGACCGCCCCGAGAAATGCATACTTCGGCCAAAACGTGATTGGACCTTCGCAAAAGTAGAATCCAGAATTCCTCATGTTGAAGGTCCGACAACCGAGAGGCGAAGTGCAAGTAAACATCCCGACTGCTGGTCACTCGAATGCCCGTACGACCAGCACTGTGTTGACGTCTGCGGCCAAGCTCCATAGCTGCTGCAACCAAAGTCGCTTTGGCTGGACCTATGCCGTCTACAAGGGTCAAACCTTCAATGGGCCAGGTTGCCAGATTGCTCAGACAACCCTGAGCCAATTCGAGTACCTCATCCGCCAATCCCTCCGCTGCCTTACCACGATGTCCAGTTCCCAGCAGCAAAGCCAATAGTTCTCGATTTTCTAGAGCACTTAGCCCTTCCCGAGCTGCGCGCTCACGCGGCCTTATTGTTTCCGACATGTCACAAAAAAAGACCCTCTGCAACTGCAGAGGGTCTTCAAATTCGTTGGCGTTCTCTCCGAATCAATCAAAGACTTGAAACGTGCTTGGTTAAGCTACTTTTCAGATTCGAGGCTTTGTTCTTGTGGAGAATATTTCGCTTGGCAAGTTTGTCAAGCATCGCACTGACAAGGGGAAGCATGGATGACGCTTCTTTTGCGTCAGTGCAGTCCCGCAGTTTGCGCACAGCGTTGCGCGCAGTCTTGTGCTGATAACGATTGCGTTCGCGCTTCTTTTCGTCGGAGCGTATGCGCTTTAAAGCTGACTTGTGGTGTGCCATAGATGCTGACTTGCTTAAAACAGGGGTGCAAATATAGAGATGATTTGGGCATAACATCCCTTTTTTCCAAAAAATGCAGTGGGCTTACCAGGTCAAGAGCAAATCAACTTGCAAGTAACCACCGTAGAGTGAATGACGCACGGGTTTGGAATACACGAGGTCGTTGGGAGTAAACGACACTTCTCCGACAAAGTCATCAAGTGAATCTTCATCTAGGTCAAAGATTCGTATAACCACATTTTGGTCGAGTTCAGCCCCCTGAAAAATTAACCCCTCGAAATCGATGCGTTGCGGCAAAACTGACTCTGAGACTGCTGAAGAGACGTAATATGGTGACTCATTCACGGAAAGGTCTGCATACAAATCCGGAGAACCTTGCTCCCCCCACGGATCCTCCACATAGTTGACATCGATGGATATGATTTCAATCTGTTCAATGCGAACCTCCGAAACGCCATTTCCCTCGCCGCAGCTTTGACATCCCAAAATCGCAAACACCATCGAAGCCCAAATGTGGTGTTCTGTTCGCGAAGTCATGACTTAAAAATACAACGAATTCCGCACCGCAATTAGAAGCAACAAGAAGGGCGCCGAGGCGCCCTTCCATCCTAACAATCTACTTGTACCCAATCAAACAGCAAACGCGTTATCGCATGAGCTGATCTCTTGATGCACGGGGCAAACTTAACTGCATCACCGTATAACGCCCAAGGATTATATGACGAATGCACCAAAAAGTTCTTCACAACGGAAAATAGGCACGATGAATTTTATTTTGATGCCCGTTTATCCGAAGTCATTTGATTTTCAAATCAAGGGCAATGTGACCCTTTTTCTCAGTAATCACTGGGCGTTTCCACCACCAACTCGTCGACAAACAACCAACTTGGTTCTGTCGCAGCATCATGCCAGTCCGGACATTCACCGGCATTGACCAGCGTCATACGGACGTAGCGTGCGGTGATTCCGAGTTGTTCTAGGCGAAGGGGGACCACCGTTTGACGTCCATCGGGATCCAATGACGCACCCCAGGGAGCCTGATCCGCCAAGTCCACAAAACGCTCTCCATCCAAAGAAACGGACCATTTTACGGTTTGAGGTAGAAAAATCCAGGCATCCTGATAGAGATAAAACTGCGTCTCCAACGCGGAAATCTCCCTTGAAACGCCCAAATCAATGGTACAGGTCATGTCCTCTCCTTGAACAGCTTGCCATGCACCGTCTCGAAAATCTGTCGAACCGCGCCTGCCGTCTGCCAAGGCTTGATTCCCACCGGCGTGATAATATTTGCTTGGTATATAGGTAAGATCCACGGGTTGATGCGCAGCCGCATGACCAGCAACTGGAAACACCTCTGTCACTCCTGATGCACGACCGTTTACGAATACATCAACCATCACCTCGCCTACGCCTGTAACCTCCAAAACCTCCCCCAAATTGACCAATTTTCCGACGTCGCCGTGACCAGATTCAAATCTCACGGTGCCACTTACATTGCGCAGCGCTGCTTTTGCCACAACTTGAATTTCACCTCTGCGACCTGGATGCACTTCTATCTCGACTGGCACTCCTTCCAACCCTGGTTGAATATCCATCAACGCCCAACGCAAACCTAGACCGTCAAGTCGATCCTGAAAACCCTCAAAAGCGTCGGCAGCTTTTGTGACACTGGGACCTGACCAAAGTACCTCCGCCAACCCCGTGGCACGCGGAAGCACCTTTCCCATGACCGCCTCCTGGGGGGCACGCTCGGTCCACATGTTGCATTCGCCACCGATGATTTGTCCCTTGTGCCCCTTGGCTTCCTCCGGCACTGGCACAAAAGAATAGACCTCTCTGAGGTCAGTAGAACGCAAGGGATAATCTAGATAGCAATGGCTTGTAGGTGAAACCACAGCATCTGTTCCGAGGTGGGTGGCTTCGATGGCACCCTCCATGCCTCTCCAACTTTGAACCACAGCACCTTCAGGCAGTCCCCCTTCCAATATCTCATCCCATCCCATAATGCGCTTGCCCCGTTTGGCTACAAAAGCACTCATTTCGTTGATGAATGACGTTTGAAGTTCAGCCTCATCCGCCAATCCCAAGCGATGTTTTTTGGCTTGACATTTGGGGCACTTCGCCCATCGAATTTTAGGTACTTCGTCCCCCCCAATGTGGATGATTTCCGAAGGAAACATGTCACAAACCTCATCGAGGACGGTCTTCATGAAGGCCATGGTTGAATCGTTCCCCGCACAGTACACATCTTTAAAAACACCCCAATTGGACGGCACAGGCAAGGTATCTCCAGTGCATCCCAGCCATGGATAAGCGGCCAGCGCTGCGCGGCAGTGTCCAGGCATTTCGATTTCGGGGATGACCTCTACGTGTCTTTCCGCGGCAAATGCCAGAATGTCTTCTATCTGCTCCCGAGTGTACGCACCTCCTGTGACTTCCCCGTTGACCTCCGTTCGATAAGCACCTACCTCTGTCAATTTCGGATAGGCCTGGATGGGCAATCTCCATCCCTGATCTTCGGTGAGATGCCAGTGCAGCACATTCATTTTTTGCAATGCGAGTACCTCAATGATTTCCTTCACAAATTCGGGCGTCATGAAATGTCTGCAACAATCCAGAAGCAGTCCACGATGCTGCAAATAAGCATGGTCTGAAATGTGAATGGCTGGAAGCGTGAAACCCATTGGGCATCCCTGCTCGCAAATCTCAGGCATCAATTGACGTAAAGTCGTCCACGCACGAAATCCAGCCTCTTCATCTGCAGCCACCATCACAACTTGATCTTCTGAAATGGTCAAAGTGTATCCCTCCTCGCCAAGATTTTGGTCCGTGGGAAGCCAAACGAAATCCGCTTCACCCTGATGCTCCGTTCTCATCCACGACAATTTCGCGTGTTCCAGCCAGGCAATCGTGGCACTCATGTCCCATGCCTTGGGCCACATCAGCTGAAGAGAACTTCCCGATTGAAACCCACCTTCCATGGACGTGCCATTGGTCAACTTCACCACTTTCGGAAGTGGCACGAGTCCAGTCCATTTCCCCTTTGGCAATGGATGTGTTGGCGGCAAATCACAGCCCCAAAT
>DCBH01000135.1:42839-58797 GCA_002313415.1 Flavobacteriales bacterium UBA1112 | reverse complement strand
CGAACCTCCAGAAACCGTTGTAGCCTTTTCATCGAGCCATGTTGAATCGGACACGAGAATTTGTCCCAAAGCATGCCCCGAAGTCATTGACCAAAAACTTAAACACATCGTGGCATAAAAGCAGGCATCCGTTTTTCCAATCACATTGCAAAATCACCAGACTTCGCGCGTCAGAGCTCGCTGTTTTCATCGTTGCATATTCAGGGTTGACTAGCGAGAAAAACCGCGTAACTTTGCGGCCCTCGAAGGACGCGGGTGTGGTGAAATTGGTAGACACGCCAGATTTAGGATCTGGTGCTTCGGCGTGGGGGTTCGAGTCCCTCCACCCGCACATCTTCGAGGAAATCAAATCGGCAATCAGCACCTCTGCTTATGAACGTCTCCCAGACTTCCCTCGACAACCTCCGCATCGAATTGGCCGTCACTTTAGCACCTGAAGACTACACACCCCGTGTAGAACGCAATCTGAAGCGTCACCAGAAAAATGCTCAAATGCCTGGTTTTCGGAAAGGCAAGGTCCCTATGCAACTCATCAAAAGACAGTACGGCCAATCGGTACTGGCTGAAGAATTGAACCAGCTGTTAAGCGAGCAACTGCAAAAACACATTCAAGAAAACAAGCTCGACGTTTTGGGCAACCCCATTCCAAGCGAGAACAAAGAGGACACCGGTGATTGGCAAAACCCAGATGCTTTTACCTTCCACTACGAGTTGGGATTGGCCCCAAAATTGGATTTGAACTTTGGCAGAAGGGCCAAATTCACTCGACACAAAATCAAAGTCGATCAGGTGGCCATTGAGAACCAAGTCAAGGATTTGCAGCGCCGCCACGGAAAGATGACCGACCCAGACAAAAGCGATGAGAACGACATGTTGGTGGGTTCATTTATTCAGCTTGATGCCAAAAGTGAGGTGCTTGAAGGGGGCATCAGCAGCGAAAGCACAATCAGTTTGGAGAGTGTTGAGGATAAGAAAACGAAGAAAGCGCTCCTTGGCTTGGAACCTGGTTCCCAAGTCATTGTTGATGTTCACAAAGTGAGCCGAGACAATCAGGATTTGAGCCGAATGTTGGGCATTTCGGAAAATCAAGCTCACGACATCAATGGGGCATTTCAATTCACTGTGAAAGAAGTCAAGAGACTTGAACCTCACGAAGTGAACCAAAGCCTTTTTGACAAGGTGTATGGAGAAGGCGTGGTGACCAACGACAAAGAGTTTCGTGAACGAGTTTCAAATGACCTCGATGGACACTTTGATCGCGACGCAGAATGGGTATTTCGCAGACGTTTTGTTGTAGATCTCATCGACCACATGAAGATTGATTTGCCAGATACATTCCTCAAACGTTGGATTGCGTTGACCAATGAAAATCCGCTGACCCCTGATCAAGTGGAAGAAGAATACCCGAGTTACGCGGAGTCGTTGCGTTGGCAAATCCTTCAACAAACAGTGGCCGAAGCCATAGACCTGCAGATCAGTTCCGAAGATTTGGAGGAAGAAGCAAAGCGGATGGTTGGAGCTCAGTACGCCCAGTACGGCATGCCGATGGATGAAAACACCCTGACCAACGTGGCGAAAAACGTACTCAACGACGAAAAGGAGCGTCGGCGTATTGCCGATGTCTTGGTCGAGCGCAAGGTGGTTGACGACCTCAAAACACGAGTGAAAATTTCTGAGAAGCAGGTCAGCTTTGACGAGTTCGGAAAACTCGCTGACGCAGTCCGTTGATTCTACCCCCGCAGTTGTGAACAACCCTAATCACAGGGAACTGTGATGAGCATTTGTGGAGTGTAATTTGCCCTCAAGAATCAAACCATGAACAACCGCAAAGAATTCCTGAAATATGCCGTGCATCACCGTGGCATGAGCAGCCACACCGTGGAAGACTACATTTCCGCCACGCAGGGTCCCGTGTCTGGCCCGGACAACATGACGCGCACAGTGATCGAGGAACGTCCCATGCCATTTCGCGAAGTAGATGTCTTCTCCCGATTGATGGCCGACCGCATTATTTTCCTTGGAACGGGTGTGGATGACTACATCGCCAACATCATCCAGGCGCAACTTCTGTTTCTTGAATCTACAGATCCCGCCAAAGACATTCAGATTTACATCAACTCCCCAGGTGGAAGCGTGTACGCTGGACTGGGGATTTACGATACCATGCAATACATCCGACCGGATGTGGCAACCATTTGCACAGGCATGGCGGCATCGATGGGTGCTGTTTTGCTTTGCGGCGGTGCCGCTGGCAAGCGAACGGGGTTGAAACACAGCCGAGTGATGATTCATCAGCCGCTAGGGGGTGCACGCGGTCAGGCATCAGACATCGAAATCACAGCTCGTGAAATACAAAAGCTCAAGAAAGAGCTTTACGACATCATCGCCTCGCACAGCGGCCAGTCCCACGACAAAGTATGGGAAGACAGCGACCGTGACTACTGGATGATTGCAGAAGAAGCCAAGGAATACGGAATGATTGATGAAGTCTTGGTTCGCCCAAGTTGAGTCAATGTAATTTCAAGGGCTCAGAAATGAACGCACGCCCATGTCCGAAAGAGACATACAATGCTCGTTTTGCGGACGACGTAAAGACGACGTACAGCTCCTCATTGCAGGTGCAAGTGCCCACATTTGTGACCGATGCGTTGAACAAGCAGAAACCATTGTGAAAGAAGAAGCAACGGCCAAACAATCCCCGCCATCTCAGTTGGACTTCAAACTTCACCGTCCAGTTGAAATCAAGGCGTATCTCGATGATTTCGTCATTGGCCAAGAGGCAGCCAAACGGACGTTGAGCGTGGCGGTTTACAATCACTACAAGCGGCTCACGCAACAAAGCATAGAAGACGCCACCGAAGTGGAGTTGGACAAAAGCAATGTCATTCTTGTGGGGGAGACGGGAACAGGCAAAACGCTCCTCGCCAAAACCATTGCGCGCATGTTGGATGTTCCTTTTTGCATCGCTGACGCCACTGTTTTGACCGAGGCCGGTTATGTAGGGGAGGACGTAGAAAGCGTCCTTTCACGCCTCCTCCAGGCCGCAGATTATGAAGTTCAAACCGCTGAACGTGGCATTGTATTTATCGATGAAATCGACAAAATTGCGAGGAAGAGTGACAACCCATCCATTACTCGTGATGTCAGTGGTGAAGGTGTTCAACAAGCCTTGTTAAAGCTTTTAGAAGGAACCGACGTTCAAGTTCCACCTCAAGGCGGACGTAAACACCCCGAACAAAAACTCATTACAGTTAATACAGGCAACATCCTCTTCATTTGCGGAGGGGCATTTGCGGGCATGGAAAAAATCGTTGCTCGTCGCCTTCGCAAAAGCACCATCGGCTATGCCTCTAAAGGACATGTCGTAGACGAGAACGAAGCTTTGGCCTATGTGGACCCCTCCGACTTAAGGGCATTTGGTTTGATTCCCGAGCTCATTGGCAGATTTCCAGTTCTAACAGCATTGAGACCTCTCAAACGAAACGCTCTTAGGCGAATTCTAACCGAGCCCAAAAATGCCCTGATTAGGCAATACATCAAGCTTTTTGCCATGGACGGAATTGATTTAAGCTTCGATTCCAAAGCCCTCGACTTGATTGTCGATCACGCAATCGAGCGGAAGCTCGGAGCGCGAGGACTTCGCGGCATTTGCGAAGTGATTTTACGCAATGCCATGTTTGACTTGCCCGGAAGTCAAACCTCGACCTTGAAAGTCACGGCGAAGTATGCGCAAACGCAAATCAACGCCCAGCACGAATCCTTCGACGACGAGAAAAAACAAAAGAAGTGACAACCACCTCATGAATCGTCCAGCACTGATACGGACATGCATGGTCTGGACTTGTCTCACCACAATGTTTGGGTGCGGTGAAACAAAGAAAACTTCGCAACAATCATCCTCGGAGGTTCGTCTTCAGGATTCCATGCCCATCTTAAAAGATGCAGACAACGCGCAATTCGCCAAATTGATTGCCGATTGTGATGATGCAGTCCTCTTGGATGTTCGCACCCCAGAGGAGTGGGACCAAGGACGCATCAAAGGCGCCATTCATGCAGATTACTGGGGAGACGAGGCCGCATTCCAGGCTGCCCTCAATGCCATTCCTCGCGACCAAGTCGTTCTGGTCTATTGCGCCGGAGGGGGCCGAAGTAGACTTACGGCCAAAGAGTTGGTCGACGGAGGGCATCAAGAGGTCTACAACTTGGAAGAAGGCATCGCGGGCTGGCAGGAAGAGGGCTATCCTGTCGTCACGGGTCCTTCAAAGGCCGACTGACTTCTCGTCCAAGCCCAACAGCTCAATGGTGCTGTTGACCCCTTGTGAATAACGGATTCTTCGAATTTCCAAAGGCTTACAAGCGTCTATGCTATTTTCGAAAACACCCGCAAAACAGGAGCCCCTTTAACACTTCACCGACGTGGCAGGCAAGGAAACCCCTTTGATGAAACAGTACAACCGGATTAAATCCAAACATCCGGACACGGTGCTGCTTTTTCGCGTGGGAGACTTCTATGAAACATTTGGAGCAGATGCCGTGGCAGCGGCCAAAGTGCTCAACATTGTCCTGACCAAACGCGGCAATGGAAGTGCCTCTGAAATCGAGTTGGCGGGGTTTCCTCACCACAGCCTCGACACATACCTACCCAAGCTTGTCAAATCTGGATTGAAAGTCGCCGTTTGCGACCAATTGGAAGATCCAAAACGAGCCAAAGGCCTTGTCAAGCGTGGCGTCACAGAGCTGGTCACGCCGGGGTTGGTCATGCATGACCACGTTCTCGAGAGCAAAGCCAACCACTACGTTGCTGCCATTCATTGGACCATGAAATCGGTTGGGCTGGCTCTGCTCGACCTGAGTACTGGTGAATTTCAGGCTGCCGAAGGAGATCCGCGATGGATTGACCGCATCCTTCGAAGCCTCGAACCCAAAGAGTGGCTTGTCAACAGGAAATGTGAGGGAGACATCCGAGCGTTGTTCGGGGATGACGTTCCACGAACCTCTTTGGAGGATTGGATGTTCACAGAGGCCCATGCTCATGATCTTATCCAACAGCAATTCAAGACGGGAACATTGAAGGGTTTTGGGTTGGATGACGCGCCATTCGCCACGATAGCAGCAGGGGTCATTCTGCATTATCTCGATGCCACTCACCACCGCCAATTGAAACATCTCCAAGGGATTCGCAGACTTCGGCCTGAAGATGGCATGTGGCTTGACCGATTTACCGTTCGAAACCTTGAAATTTTACATCCCAATCACCCTGACGGCACAACGCTCATAGATGTAATGGATCGGACATGCACGCCCATGGGGGGGCGAGCATTGAGGCGTTCCTTGGTCTCACCCTTGACGGACCTTGCGGCCATTCATTCTCGACATGAGGCCGTAGGAAGGTTGTCCGAGGAAGTCAGCTTAAGGCATGAACTTCGGGAAATTCTCAAAGGTGTTGGGGACTTGGAGCGATTGACATCCAAAGCCAGTTCCGGCCGAATCAATCCACGTGAGATGGGACACATTCGACGTGGGCTGCATGCGGTTCAAAATGTCGCAGATGCCACAGCCGGTGAAGAATCACTCATCACCTATCTCGTGGAACTTTCTCCATGCACTGAGCTGCTTTCAAGGCTTGATCGAGAATTGGTGGCGGAACCTGCAGCCGCCATTGGTAAGGGCGAAGTGATTGCCGCGGGTGTCAGCGAAAAATTGGATGAGGTTCGAAAATTGGCCTTTCACAGTCAAGAGGCGCTCGATGCCATCCGTGATCGTGAGGCAGCTGCCACAGGCATAAGTGGGCTAAAAATTGCCTTCAACAATGTTTTTGGGTATTACCTCGAAGTCCGCAATGCACACAAAGACAAGGTGCCCTCGGATTGGATTCGAAAACAAACCCTGACACAAGCGGAGCGCTACATCACCCAAGAATTGAAGGAATTAGAAGCACAAATACTCAATGCCAAGGAACAAGCCGAATCCCTCGAATTGACTGCATTTGCTGCTTTGGTGGCTGCCTGCGTCGCCGAAGTGGCTTCACTGATGGCGAATGCGAAGGCACTCGCCTTGTTGGACATGCTCGCAAGTCATGCCGAAACTGCCACAGAATTGTCCTACACCCGACCCCGAATGAGAGAGTCGCAGGGAATTCAAATTTCTGAAGGCCGACACCCTGTCATTGAGAGGCAACTTCCACCCGGAGAGACTTATGTCCCCAACGACATTCAACTTGATCCAGAAACACGCCAAATCTTAATGGTGACGGGCCCCAACATGTCAGGCAAGAGTGCCTTGTTGCGTCAAACAGCTTTGATTTCGTTAATGGCTCAAGCTGGCTCTTTCGTTCCTGCCAAGGCCGCAGACTTGGGAATCCTTGATCGCATTTTCACCAGAGTTGGGGCCTCAGATAACATCAGCAGTGGCGAATCGACTTTCATGGTCGAAATGAATGAAACTGCTGCCATTTTGAACAACCTGACCCCTCGTAGCCTCGTCTTGCTTGACGAGATTGGCAGGGGAACGAGCACCTATGACGGCGTCAGTATTGCGTGGGCCATCGCAGAACACCTGCACGAATCAAGACAGGCACATCCTTTAACCTTGTTTGCCACGCATTATCACGAACTCAATGACATGAGCCAACGTTTTTCCCGAATTGTGAACGTCAATGTCAGCGTCCAAGAAGTCAATGGGAAAATTGTCTTCCTTCGAAAACTTGCCCAAGGTGGATCAAACCACAGCTTTGGCATTCACGTCGCCCAACTCGCAGGTATGCCCCGTTCGTTGGTCCGTCGGGCAAGAGAAGTTTTGACCACGCTTGAGGAAGCGCGCAGCTCAGCATCCACGAATTCCTCGCTCGATTTGTCAGACTTGGGCGCCTCCGAAGGAATACAAATGAGCTTCTTTCAACTCGATGACCCGTCAGTGGAGGCCATTCGTGACCAAATCATGGAGGTAGACATAGATCACCTCACCCCCGTACAGGCTCTAATGAAACTGCACGAAATCAAGTCTACTTTGACTGGAAAAGCTTCCACGGAAGGAGTCAAGCTGTAACAGCTTCAAAATACTAAATCGCTGCAGCCAAGAGGTCGAGAGGCTTCCAAGGCAAGTTGCGCTCCGCCGCGATTTCTTCATGTGTAAGAGTGCCGTTGAACATGTACACGCCAGTCGCAATGAGGTTGTGGTCTTTGATGGCGGGAACAACCCCTCCTTCTCCGGCGACTCCCAAAAGCATGGGGGCGAAAATGTTACTCAACGCCTTGCTCGCAGTTCGTGAAACGCGGGACGGGATGTTGGGGACACAATAATGAATCACGCCGCACTCAATGAAGGTCGGGCGCTCGTGACTCGTCAATCGAGAAGTTTCAAAAACACCACCGCGATCAATGCTTACATCCACCACAATTGAGCGTTCCCGCATCCCTGCAATCATCGGCTCACTCACCAACATTGGTGCACGTGGACCAGACCCCCGAACGGCGCCAATGGCCACATCTGCTGTTCGCAGTGCTTCCTCCAAAACTGATGGCTGCAACGTAGAAGTCCAAAGCCTTTGGCCCACAGCATTTTGGAGTCGAATCAGACGGTGCACTGAGTTGTCAA
Source organism: Flavobacteriales bacterium UBA1112 (assembly GCA_002313415.1). Lineage (GTDB taxonomy): Bacteria > Bacteroidota > Bacteroidia > Flavobacteriales_D > Sanyastnellaceae > UBA11663. The sequence continues at coordinate 51,204 of DCBH01000135.1, read as the reverse complement.
AAACTTTGACACTTGCTCCCAAACCCAGGGCAGATCTCGTGGCGTATTCACCCACCGTACCCGCACCGAGAATCACAACCTCACTCGGGCGAACGCCGCTGACGCCTCCAAGCATGTTGCCTTGACCGCTGTTGCTTGCCATCAACTCTCCAGCCAACAAAATGGACGTATTACCCGCAATTTCGCCCATCGCCCTCACCAGTGGCTGAATGCCATTTTCGTTTTGAACAAAGTCCCATGCGATGGCTGTGGCTTTTTTGGCACTGAGCGCTTCGAGCAAACCATCATGCTGAATGCTCAACTGAAGCGCACTAATCAATGTCTGACGCATGCCCATCAACTCGACTTCCTCAAGGGATGGCGGTTCTACTTTCAAGACGACATTCGCCTGAAATACTTGGCGTCGGTCATAAACAATCCTCGCCCCAGATTCGCTGTAATCGTTGTCAGAGAATTGAGCCTCGGCACCGGCTTGCGTTTCTACGAGAACTTGGTGACCATGAGCTACAAGCAGTGCTACGGCTTCGGGCACCAACGCAACCCTTTTTTCTTGAAGACTCGTCTCAGCAGGAATGCCGATTGTGAGCTCAGCTTGACCTTTTTTAGCCTGCAACAGCTCTTCTTGCGGAAGAAGTGATGCCTCTCTGGCGAGTGCTTTGATGGCTTTACGTCCTGAATCCATTCGGGCCCAAAATAGCCAAGCGGAAGAGAATCAACCGCGCAACTGCGATAAAATGCATGTTCGGCTCTGGTTATCCTCCACTTGAATTTCAATCAACCAGGCATCTTCAGGCATCAATCCAGGGATTCGCTCTGGCCATTCTACAAGATTCAGCGCGTCATCAGCTAGCATTTCAGCGATGCCCGAACGCTCAGCCTCATCTTCATCCTCAACACGATAAAGATCCATGTGTCGCACCTCCTGCACGTATCCTTGGTGATGAATTGCATGATGATGCACCAGGCCAAACGTCGGGCTTGCTCCCTCCTCTGTGGCACCCCAGCCCTTGAGCAGCTGCCTGACCATGGTGGTTTTTCCTGCTCCCATGGCGCCATGAATGGCCACCACACCTGACTGAGGTAAGAGTTTTCCGAGTTCTTGGGCTACTTCAGGGAGGAAGCTTAAATCAACCATGCACCAACGCTTGATTTCAATCAGAGCCGCCATCTCAACTTCCCTTGGGATCCAAGATGACCCACGGAACAATCATTTCCTCCATGCTGATTCCTCCGTGCTGGAAAGTGTCACGAAAAGTTTTGGTGTACTTCGCCGCATTGTTGGGATAGACCAAAAAATCTTTGCCCTTTCCAAAAATATAACTGCTCGACACGTTTGGCCGGGGCAAACCAACGTTCTCCGGGTTTCTGATTTCCATGACTTCATCCGAATTGTAGCCGAGGTTCTTGCCCACTTTGTACCTGAGGTTGTTGTTCGTTTCGCGATCACCACGGACTTCGACTGGGTGATCGACGCGCATGGTGCCATGGTCCGTCGTGAGAATCATTCGTCCTCCCATGTCAGCCATCGCATCCATCATCTCTTTCAGCGGACTGTGGCGAAACCAAGATTGAGTCAAACTGCGGTAGGCGGCCTCATCATCTGCCAATTCTTTGATGACCTCCATTTCCGATCGCGCATGGCTCAGCATGTCGACAAAGTTGTACACTACAGTGACAACTGACTGTCCTTTTAATTCGTGAAAACGGTCCGCCAAACGCTTTCCTGATTGCAGGTTCGTGATTTTGTGGTAAGAAGTCTTCCCGGTCACACCCAATCGCGAAAATAAGTTTTGCTGCAGTGCCTCTTCATTGGCGTTTTTGGAACCCTGCTCATTTTCCGCAATCCAAAGGTTGGGCAACAAACGTGCGATGTCTCCAGGGGTCATTCCGGCAAACAAGGCGTTTCTGGCATACTGTGTCGCCGTAGGAAGAATGCTGAAATAGGTGGATTCTTCGACCACATTCCACTTGGGTCGCAGTGTGGGTGCAATGCTGCGCCATTGATCCCAACGCAAGTTGTCGATGACAACCAAAAAAACAGGGCGACCTTGCGCGCCTTCGAGCACATCGGGAAGCCACTTGGGCAGGACTTCATGCGAAAGGACAGGCCCTTGCTCGAGGCCCGTCATCCAAGCTTCGTAATGGTCTTCAACAAACCGAACAAACTGATGATTGGCCTCGGCGTGCTGACTGTCGAGAATCTCCAACATGCTTCGATCTCCCGACTCCCCAAGCGTGGCATGCCAATGCATCAATCGTCGGTACACGTCTGACCACTCATCCGCATTCAACCGGCCTCCCAATTTCACAGCCAACTCACGAAACTCTCTCATGTAAGTCGACTGTGCCTGCTCCCCTTCCAATCGCCTGTTGTCGAGGATTTTTTTAACGGATAACAAAATTTGATGAGGATTGACGGGCTTGATCAAATAGTCGCTGATTTTGGATCCAATTGCCTCCTCCATGATCCGTTCTTCCTCGCTTTTGGTGATCATAATCACAGGGATGTCTGGATGATTGTCTTTGATTCGCTGAAGTGTCTCAATCCCGTTCAAACCGGGCATATTTTCATCCAAAAACACAAGATCAAAAGGGCGAGCGCCCACCTCATCCAAAGCTTCTACCCCACTGTTCACTGCGGTTACATCATACCCTTTCTCGTTTAAGAACAAGATGTGTGGTTTGAGCAATTCTATCTCATCATCAGCCCAAAGAATGTGTGGTCTTCCCATTTCAATTCGCATTCAAGTACCAGGCTCTTTTCCGAGCGTCGGCTCGACTTGTATCTTGCGGCGTCTCTCGCCAAGATTCTTGTCAATCGACAAAGTAACGTCGAGACGGGCGACTTCGTATTTGAATGAGCACCCTCAGCAGCAACAAAATTCTCAATGACCCGGTATATGGGTTCGTCACGTTGCGCCACAAAAAGGCGCTCGACCTGATAGACCATCGGTACATGCAGCGGCTCCGTCGCATTTCACAATTGGGGTTGTCCCACCTGGTGTACCCTGGGGCAGTGCACAATCGATTTCATCACGCAGTAGGCTGCATGCATCTCATGCAAGAAGCCATTGACAGCCTCAGAAACAAAGGGGTCGTCATCACCGATGGTGAAGCTGAGGCATCGTGTTTGGCCATTCTTCTGCATGACATTGGCCATGGACCGTTCAGTCATGCCTTGGAACACAGCATCGTCAAGGGCGTGAACCATGAGGACATCAGTGCCCTCATTATGGGAAGGCTAAATGAGGAAATGGGAGGGGCCTTGGATTTGGCCATCGAAATCTTCAATGACCATCACTCCAAACCATTTCTGCATCAATTGGTCAGCAGTCAGCTCGACATGGATCGCCTCGACTACCTCGCACGCGACAGCTTTTACAGTGGTGTAACCGAAGGGAAAGTTGGCAGTGAACGCATTTTAAAAATGCTCAACGTTGTGGGCGGCCAACTGTGTGTCGAAGAAAAGGCCCTCTACTCCATTGAGAAATTCATCGTTGCTAGAAGGCTCATGTATTGGCAAGTTTACCTGCACCGGACCGTCCTGAGTGCCGAGCACATGCTCATGCTTGTGCTCAATCGAGCCAAGCATCTCGCCCGCCAAGGGACACCTGTATTTGCCTCTCCTGCGCTCTCTTTGTTCTTGCACGACGACCTTGATCGGGCCAAATTTTTGGCCAACCCTGACGTCCTCGAGCGATTTTGCGATTTAGACGACAGCGACATTTTTGTGGCCATGAAGTCTTGGCGACAGCACGACGATCGGGTTCTTGCCTTGCTAAGTCAACGCCTGCTCGATCGTGGGTTGTTCCGCATCGAATTGCGACCAGAGCCTTTTTCCGAGGCCGATGTAGCTGAGAGAGTAAAAGCCACCGCAGACGCTCTGGGGTTCTCCATGGAAGAGGCCTCGTTCTTGGTGAGCAATGCCCGAATCGACAACAAGGCCTATGTTCCCCAGGGAATTCACGTGTTGTACAAAGATGGCTCAGTCCGTGATTTCGCAGAAGCAAATGATCACCTGCACATGCAGCTCTTGAGTCGACCAGTCGAAAAGAGCTTCCTATGCTACCCCAAAGAATTGAACGTTCCCACGCGCTCCTATTGAGTCGCTGGCCTCGCTTTTGAGCAAGTCACGAATCCCTCAGTCGGGCGTGATTTCCTCACCCAAGGAGTTGTGGATGTGGTACTCGAGAATTTCCAAATTGGAGTTGGATTCAATGACGAGTTTAATCTCCATCGACTTCTGCCACGCCCGGCGAATTGACTTCCACCAACCTTGGTTGAGGTAGGCTTCAAGCATGGGATGCACCATCAACGTCATGCGCTTCCGATTTTCCCCTTCTGCCAAATACTTCAAAGCAGATTCAATGCGTTCGGTGATGAGGATGCTTGCCTCCACTTTTCCTGAGCCGTGGCATGACGGACATGCATCCTGAGTGGCGACTTCTGCCACATCTCTCACACGTTGTCGCGTCATCTCCATCACACCAAAACGACTGGGAGTTGAAATGTTGTGCTTGGCCTTGTCTCGCTTCATTGCTGCGCGCATGGCGTCAGTCAGTTGCTTGTTATGCTCGCGCTTCGCCATGTCAATGAAATCGATGGCGATGATTCCGCCGATGTCTCTCAATCGAAGCAGCCTGGCAATCTCCTCAACCACATCGAGGTTGGTGATGAGTGCATTTTCTTCTTGACTCGATGCCCCTTTCTTTCTGCCACCACTGTTCACGTCAATGACGTGCATGGCTTCCGTTTGCTCGAGGATGAGGTATGCCCCACTCCTCAAATTCACCTGACGACTGAAGGCCGCCTTGATCTGGCGGTGCAAAGACATGCTGTTGAACAAGTCCTTCGCCCGATTAATCTTGACGATGCTTTCTTCACCGCTGCCACTGCCCACCAAAAATTCTTTCACTTCGTCAGCCACACGTGGGTTGTTGACGTGAATTGTTTTGCAATCTGGCGTCATCACGTCACGCATCACAACACTTACCTTGTTCACTTCACCGAGAACCCGTTTGCCCGGTTTGGCTTTCTTCAGGTTTTCGTAGAGCTTTTTCCAACGAGTTACCAGGTCTTCCAAATCGCTGTGCAAATCGGCTGACCCTTTATTTTCCGCTACTGTCCTAACAATGATGCCGAAGCCCGGAGGCTGAATGCTTTGCATGAGGCGTTTCAAACGATTGCGCTCCTTCTCACCTTTGATGCGAGAGGACAAACTCACTTTGTCACTGAACGGCACCAGCACAATGTATCTTCCTGGCAGGCTTACTTCAGCTGTGAGCCTTGGCCCTTTTGTGCTGATGGGCTCCTTTGCGACTTGGACCATCACAAGCTGAGACGCAGACACGTAGTCCTTCATCTTTCCTTTGCGATCGATGTCTTCTTCGCGTTTGAATTGACTGATTTCTGATGTCGGCTGTTTTCCCGACATCACTCGCTTCACCCAGATTTGCTGCGTCTTGAATTGTGGCCCCAAATCAGAGTGATGCAGGAATGCATCTTTGCCGTGACCTACATCTACAAACCCCGCATTCAAACTGGGCATAACCTTCCTAACCCGACCGACATAAATGTCGCCCACAGCATATTGCACGTCTCCCCGATCACGGTGCAGCTCGACGAGCTGGCCGTCTTCGAGAAGTGCAATGTCAACGCCCGCAGACGTCGAATTGATGACGAGTTCAGCGTCCATCACATGAAGTTTCGCAGTATGAGCTCCGATTGAAGAAAAGGCCCATCATCTGCCTCAATTACTTCTTCTTGTGACGGTTCTTTCGAAGACGCTTTTTACGCTTGTGCGTGGCCATTTTGTGACGCTTGCGTTTTTTTCCACTTGGCATGATAGTGATGTTTTAAATGCTCGACCCCGACAACTCGGATTCAAGCCGTTCGATGATGCCTTCCACACTTGCAATGACCGCAGTGTCTTTGGAGAGTGGAAGGTAAGATTTGTATTCAGTCAATGCTTGATCTGGCTTGCCCATCGCCTCAAGACATCGTGCCTTGAAGAAGCGACCATTCACATACATTTCATCTGCGGAAATGCAAAGGTCAAATCCCTGAACTGCGTCCTCAAGGTAGCCCTCCTCCATGTCAAGCATGGCTCGCTCCCAATAGGCTTCCACACGGTCGGGTTGAGCATCAATAACTTGATCAAAGCGCTCTCTGGCTTTGTCCAATTGGCCACTTTGAATGCTAAATCGCCCAAGCCACATGACCGCATCTAAGTTGGGAGGAGACTCATCTGCCAAGGCACGCAACTCAAGAATCCCTTCCATGGGATTCTCTCCGCTGACCTTCGCCACAGCGAGATCGACAGGATCCGTTCCAATCTCTTCGATTGGAACACCTTGCGACACAGGTGGATTTGGAGCAGAAGCTGGTGTCCTGGGCATGCACATGACTCCGACAACGAGTGCAAAGGCGCCCGCGAGAAGGAACAATGTGGATTTAGACACAGTCATCTACTTCTTATTTGACTTTGACATTCACTTTAACATTCTCAACAAAATCCTTACTCGGCTTGAAGGAGGGAATGTTGTGAGCGGGAATTTGAATGGACTTTTTGGCCAAGATGTTGCGACCGGTTTTGGCTGCACGAGTTTTCACAACGAAGCTGCCGAAGCCGCGTAGATAGACGTTTTCTCCGCTTTCCAAATTGTTCCGAACAGCGCGCATAAACGCTTCCACGGTTACTTGTACGTCTCCTTTCTCCATTCCGGTCTGTTCCGAAATTTGGCTTACGATGTCCGCCTTGGTCATAGTCTGGGGGATTACTTGTTAAAAAGGTACTTCAAAAACAACATCCTGGGAGGACGTTTTGAGGGGTGCAAAAATACACGCATACCTTTGAAAACGAAATGAATGACCAAGGTTTTCTGCAAAACACCACAGAACCAAAACGCGCTCGAGTTGCTCAAAAAGCCCTGAAGTCGTGGTATTTAGAGCATGCTCGACCCCTCCCTTGGCGGGAGAAGCCTTCACTTTATGGTACTTGGCTCAGCGAGGTCATGTTGCAACAAACACGTGTAGAGACGGGGATTCCGAAATGGCATGCCTTCCGCGAACGCTTTCCAACGGTCCGCTCTTTGGCCCTTGCGACAGAAGAAGAGGTGATGAAAGCTTGGGAGGGCTTAGGGTATTATCGTCGTGCCAGACTGTTGCACAAAGCGGCAAAGGCAATTCATGAGTCCGGGGACTTTCCCAACACTCACGCCGGTTGGATTGAGCTTCCTGGCATCGGTCCATACACCGCTGCTGCCATCGCATCCATCGGGCTTGGCGAAGCGGTGGCCGCCGTAGATGGCAACGTCCAGCGCGTTGTCGCGCGATGGGGCGGCATTGAACAGCCTGTGGACAGCAAGCCAGGTGCAGCCAAAATTCAAGCCATTGCTGATGCTTGGCTCGACCTCCAAAATCCCGGGGACCACAACCAAGCAGTCATGGAACTCGGCGCACTCGTGTGCTCACCAAAGAAACCCGCATGCGACAATTGCCCCCTCACAAGTACGTGCGACTCTGCTGACAATGCCTCTCTTTGGAGTCGTCTGCCCGTGAAGCAGCCGAAGAAGAAACCAGAGGCATGGAATTTGACCTGGCATGTGGCAACGTTTCTCAATCATGTTGCGATTGAGCAACGTCCAGAGACAGGCATTTGGGCCAAAATGTGGGCATTCTCTGAAACACCTCCACCAGCTTCATTTGCTGAAGCTGGGGACTTATGCAGCCCCGTCAATCACATCCTTACCCACAAACGAATTACGGCCACTTTCAAACACTGGCAAGCCCCGGACTTGAGTACACTGCGAACGCATGCCAAGAATCACGGCGGAGAAGTCGTGACATGGACGGAGTTTGAGCAACGCGCAAGACCAAGACTCTTAACCAAAATTTGGAATGAATTGTGCTCGGAAAAAGGCTAAGGGGAACTGGGCCGAGTGGTGTACCTTCGGAGCATGGCAGGCATCAACAAAGTTATCCTCGTAGGAAATTTGGGACAAAATCCCGAGTTGCGCTACACACCCAACGGCATCGCTGTATGCACATTGCGCATGGCCACTTCGGAATCTTACACGGACCGCGCGTCCGGCGAACGAATCACGAACACCGAATGGCATAACGTTGTGCTGTGGCGAGGTCTCGCGGAAACAGCAGGGAAATATCTGAAGACGGGCTCCCAGTGCTACATCGAAGGGAAACTCAAGACCCGGCAGTGGCAAGACCAACAAGGACAGAATCGTTACACCACGGAAGTCGTGGCAGATGTGATGCAACTCTTGGGACCTTCGCCCAATCGCGAAAATGGAGCCCCTGCGCCAGCCAATCAAGCAACCGATGCCAAGGCCCAGCCCGAGGCCCAGCC
>DCBH01000135.1:0-42493 GCA_002313415.1 Flavobacteriales bacterium UBA1112 | reverse complement strand
GCCCAGCCTGTCGCCCAGCCCTCAGCGCAAAATGCGAAGGAAACGGACGACCTCCCATTTTAATCGAGTGCAACAAGAGTGACCTCTGTGATAACCGCAATGTCCGTGATGGAACATTGGACTAGCCTGCTCGTGGTGGCGATCCTGTTGTTGATTTCCGCCCTGGTATCGGGCTCTGAAGTGGCGTTCTTCAGCTTGTCTCCTAAGACATTAAATGACCTAGAGGAAGAAGAGTCGACACGAGCCCATAATGTACTCAAACTCATGCGCACGCCCAACACGACAGAGGGGCCCCGCAACCTTTTAGGCACCATCCTGGTCGTCAACAATTTGGTCAACATCTCCATCGTGCTCATTGCAACGGTTGTTGCAGAGGACCTATTCCCAAGCGACACCCTCCCAGCTTGGGTCAACACACTCATTCACGTGGTGGGAGTCACATTCTTACTCGTGCTTTTTGGAGAGGTTGTTCCTAAAATTTATGCGACCTCCTTTGGAGTTGAATTGGCAAAATTCACAGCAGCGCCAATCATTTTCTTGCAACGCATACTTCGCCCGGCATGGCTTCCACTGGTGCGGATGGGTCGTTGGTTGGACAACAAATTGGAGCCTCCCATGCGCGAGGTGAGTGTTGAAGATTTGGAGCAGGCCCTTGAGCTTACAGACAATGCGGAGCGATCGGAAGATGAACAGCGTATTCTCGAAGACATCGTCAATTTCGGCTCCAAGGATGCCAAGCAGATCATGACGCCAAGAATGGACATCAGCACATTTGAAAGAAATGACTCTTGGACACATGTCCGGGCTACGATTGTGGCTTCGGGATTCAGTCGAATCCCAGTCCATGAAGGTTCACACGACCAAATTGTGGGAATTCTCCACGTGAAAGATTTGCTGCCCTCCCTTCATCAAGACAACTTGGACTGGACCTCAGTCCTGCGGACCCCCATGTACATTCCCGAGGGCAAAAAAATCGATGACCTTTTGCGGGAATTCCAAGCCAAGAAAGTGCATATGGCCATTGTTGTGGACGAATACGGCGGAACAAGTGGTTTGGTCACCTTGGAGGATGTGCTTGAGGAAATCGTCGGCGACATTGCAGACGAATTTGACGAAGAGGAGGTCATCCACTCCGTGTTGGACGAGTTTACGTTTTTGTTTGAGGCGAAGACGCCTCTGCTCGATGTTTATCGAATTTTAGAGTTGGAGGAGGACAAATGGGAGGCAGCCAAAGGCGAAAGCGACACCTTGGGAGGGTTCATGATTGAACAGTCAGGCCGATTGCTGCGCAAAGGTGAGGTGGTTGAATTTGATGGCGTCAGCTTGGTTGTCGATGCTGGAGACTCGCGACGCATTCACCGCGTGAAAATCATTTTGCCCCCAAACGAAAACATCACTCAAGAAAACAAGCAGGAAGAATGAGTGACTTTCGGTTTTCGATTCGTCACTTGCCTCCATGGACGTGGGTGGCGGGAATCGCTCTCCTCGCAGGAGCCGTTGGGTGGTGGATTCAACCTGAAAAAGTGGGTGTCCCGAAACCTTTGGGCCAAATCCGAATCACTCTCCCCGACACCGGGTCTACCCCCTACTTCAGCCCATGCGCAAGCGCCTTTCGGGTGCCCAACCACGCCAAGATCGAATTGCAACGCACCCAGCAACATGAACTGGGCTGTTGGTACAACATTTTTTTTCCTCGATTCAACGCTCGCCTTCACTGCACGGAAGTCCCGGTCAACGAACGCCTGCCTGCCCTGATGAAAGACGCTGAAGATCTCGTGTTTGGTCACGAGGTTGCCGCGTTGGGCATTCGGAGGCAGGTCCTAGATGTCAAAGGGAAATCAGGAGTGCTGTACGTCTTGGAAGGTCCAGTTGCCGCACCATTGCAGTTCTTCGTCACTGACAGTGTTTCTCATTTCATGCGTGGGTCTTTGTACTTCAACCATGCACCCAATCCTGACAGCACTGCACCAGTATTGGAGCGCATGGAGGCCGATGTTCGTCGAATCATGGAAACACTGGTTTGGTCGTGAAAAACTGGATTCTCGAAGTGGGAAACACTCGAGCCAAATGGGCTTGCTTTGAGTGCATCGGTGACCCCTCAGCACCGCCTCTGAAGGTTCACTCAACTCGTTCTACCGACGTCCAAGTTGCGCCAACATGGCAGCGTGAAGTTCAAGCTGAAGACAGGGTGATGGTCACCGGAAGCGGAGACCTTGGAGATTGGATTCATGCTTTTCCGACGGCGTTTGTCTTGCGGCCTGGCGATCCCATTCCCCTCAACACCAGCGTCACCGAACCCACTGCCCTTGGCCTTGATCGGATTGCAAATGCGTGGGCTGTGATTCACAATTGTTTTACCCAAGCATCAGAGCACCAAGCGTGGATGATCGTCGATGTAGGCACCTGCGTCACCTTGGATGTCGTTCAGAACACAAAACACTTGGGTGGTGTCATTTCGCCAGGCATAAAAATGCGGATGAAAGCCATGGCCGAGGGAACTGCAAAGCTGCCACAACCCAACCTCCTAGAGCAGAACAAACACCCCATGGCCCAAAGCCTTGCCTTGGGCAACAACACAGAGAATGCACTTCTTCGAGGAGGACTCGGAGGTCTATCGGCGGAAATTGAAGGTACGTGGGCGTCACTGAACCAAAAAATCCCGGACATGGGTGTCTTGTTGACTGGCGGGGATGCCCTCCGCTTGGAACTCCGAGACATCCTGCCGACATTCGCCGACGCGCATTTGACCCTCAAGGGGTTTCATGCCATTTTCAAACACCTCTATGGCTGACCGTCAGATTCTTGTTAATGTACTCCGCCCACGCCCTTGGGTGTGTATGACGCTCCTACTCATTCACGCGGCATCGGGTTTTTCGCAGGAAACCGATTTCAGTCCTTTCGCTCGTTTTGGCCTCGGCACAGCTCAGGGCAATTTGACCCCCGCAATTGCATCCATTGGAGGAATTACCTCAGTTTCGACAAGCAACTCGGTGGTGAACGCAGACCAGCCTGCTGCCGCAGCATCAATGCTCAATCCAACTTTTCAAGGTTCAGTGCACGTTCAACGCATGGAACTCGAAGAAGGCAGCCGAACGGCAAATGCCATCACGGGCGGTCCAGGGAATTTTGGCTTGGTCATCAAGCAACCCCGTTCACTGAAAGCCATACAATTGGGTTTGACCCCACTGACCTCCAAAGCCTTCGGCATCCGCAGAAGCATCGCAGATTCGACGTTGGGTGACATCGAAGAATCTTATCTCGGGTCAGGTGGATTGGCCAGAACATACTTGGGCTTGGCTCACGGATGGCGGGGACGCAACTGGCGTGAAGCTGGATCTGCTGACAGCGTTTTGATCACCTCAAGCGGACTGGATTTGGGATTTCAAGTAGACCACTGGTTTGGCGATGCCATCCAAACTTCATCTCTTGACATTGAGGACATGACCTTCCGGGACGTTCGCACTGTTGTATCCTCGCGTCACCGGGCCACGGGTTGGGTTTTGGGTGCAGAAGCTTTCCACATCCTGAAAGCACGTTATGACGAATTCAAACAATTCCGAGGCAGTTGGACGCTAAGGGTGGGATGCACGTGGAGTCCGAAGCGCGACCTGAGTACTGATTTCAGCAGGCTTGTCGAATCCACTTTGATTGTCAATGGCCTCGTGACTGGGATCGATACATCGGCATTTGAGCAAGCCACGCTCACGGGGGGAATCCCCCAAGCTTGGACACTTGGAAGCAGCATTCAGTGGGATGGAGGCCGTGGCAACCGGCTCGGCTTCTATTTCGACCTCAAGCAGCAATCTTGGGGAGAATCAAATCAAGACTTGGCTCACCTGATGGAGGGAGCAGCGCGCTGGGGTGATGCTTCATCTATGTCCATTGGATTGCTTTGGACGCCAGGTAGAAAACCTGGCAAATTAAGTCGCCCCACCTACAGGGCTGGGTACACTCAAGCAACTCTTCCCGTCATTCTTGATTTTGAAGGCCAGGAGGCACGCCCCCTTGAAGAGTGGCGTGTAAGCATGGGCATAAACACACCTTTGAAGGGCAGTCGCAGTGGAAGTCAACTGCATCTTGGCATGGATGTTGGTCAACGCTACACAGATTTGGCTTCAATTCACCGAGAGTTCAGCCTTAGACTTCACGTTGGCGTCACGCTGACGCCTTTCGCAAAGAACCTTTGGCTGACCCCCCGGTTGTACGATTGACCTCTCAACTTTGACCAACGATTGAACCTGAAAATTTAAAACCATGAAGGCCCTACAAATCCTTTTTTCCATTTTGGCAGTCCTGTTGGCAACCAGTGTGAGTTTGGCCCAAGACGAACGCTATGGAAACACCCCAGAACAGCAACTGAATTGCAAAGAAGCTTTGAGCGTATACAAGTCGTACAAAAAGCAAAAAAACTACGATGAAGCTTACATTCAATGGAGAAAAGCTTGTGAGGTTTGCCCAGAAACTGCGAGCGAAGGGTTGTATGCCGATGGCGCCTCATTCATTGGAAAGGAAATCAAAAAAGTAGAAGATGAAGACCCTCGCAAGGCGGTCTTGATTGACAGCCTGCTCTACATGCACGACAAGCGCATGGAACTTTACCCGAGCACGAAGCGAAGCCCAAACAACCGCTGTGAAGTTCTCGGCCGAAAAGCCTCAGATTTTTACAAGTACAACAGGGACGAGCACCTCGCTGCTTACAACATGTTCAAAGAGAGCGTCGATTGTTTGCGTGATCAATCCTCTGCGACCACCCTTTACCAATATTACACCGCGAGCTTTTATACGATGAAGCGAGCAATGAAAGGAGATACAGTTGCTCAAGCGAACATGCGAGCCCAAATGTTGACCGACTACTTGGCTTTGACAGACTATGTGAAAGCCGGAATCGAACGCGCAAAGGAAAAGGGAAAGGAGCGCGACATCCAGCGCTATGAAAAAGCCAAAGGCAACATCGAAACCGTCTTTGTCGCCATTGCTGACTGTGACGACATGGTTCCAGTGTTGGATGGAGCCATTGATGCCGACCCAGACAACATGGATTTGAAGCAAAAGGTTCTTCGCTTGCTCAACAAAAAAGAGTGCACGGACAATGACCTTTTCCTTCCCGTAGCCACCTCAGTGTACAGCGTCGAACCGTCTGCTCCAGCTGCCTATGCCATTGGCATTGGTTTTGCGAAAGCGAGTCAATTGGATTCGAGCTTCACTTACATGGAAGATGCCGTAAATCGTTGTGGTGATTGTGCGGACAAAGTGACCTACTTGCTGAAGGCAGGACAACTTGCGAGTGCCATGGGCCGCACGACAACTGCGCGATCCTATGCTCGTCAAGTCTTGGATGTGGATGCTGAAAGTGCCGATGCCTACATGCTCATCGGTGACGCCATTGCAGGTGCCTCAAAGGCGTGCGATGACGGCGCACTTGGAGGAAGATCGGTCTTTTGGGTAGCCTCTGATTACTATGCACGCGCGCGACGCATGAGTGAGGAGCTTTCCGAAAAAGCCGACAAAAAAATGTCCAACATGGCCAAACAATTCCCCACGGTTGACGACATCTTTACTTACGGCAAACAAACCGGTGAGTCATTCACGGTTCCCACCAAACCCGGTTGTCCTTGTTCGGGGGAAACCACGACGATTCGCGTGCGTTGATTTCTGCGGGCATCCTTGGCTCTGACCTCGTGCACCCAAAAACCATCTGGGATTTCTCAGTTTTCTTGTCTGTTGCCTCCCTCGCAATTGTAGGATGTGGGCCAACACCACCTGAGGAGACAATCCAAGACATGGCGCGAGATGTTCGTCCTTCTCAGGTGGTGAAAGAAGGTTACTTCGAATACACAGAACTTGGAAGAGTGGTTCAATCCCTTGAAGCAACACAACTGGAGCGTTGGGAATCCACGGGGGACAATCATGAGAATCCTGACGTATGGCACGTTGACGGAGGCTTTACCCTGTTTATTGGCGGCACCAAGACCCGACACAATGCCAAATTGTCAGCCATTCGGGGCACCTATGACGACCAAGCGGGACGACTCGAGGCATGGGAAAATGTGGTTTTGGTGAACGCGGAGGGTGAGCGATTGGAAACAGAGCATTTGATTTGGTCTCACGATTCGGACCTGGTCCGAACCAACCGGCCTGTGGAAATCCAAAGTGCTCAAGGCACCCTGCGTGGACGAGGGCTTACCTCAGATAGCAAATTTGAACGGTATGAGATTCTTGCACCGACCGGAACATTCGATTTAGGCATCCATGAAACGCCCGAAGACCAAATCTGAATCCCCCTTCGTTTGAAAAGTCATCAGGACAATCAAAGCCAATCTTGGCCATACAAAACGGCAAGAGCAGCGGAAATATTTTGGCTCATCGCTTCAATTGGGACCACCGTCTACGTCCTGTATTTGTGGAAGAGTGAAAATTTGACGCGGTGGACGTTGGGTTTGTTCCCATGCATTTCTTGGCTTTGGTATGGCGTCCGGCGTGCATTTCGAATTCGCATGACCAAACGCGAGTGACGCTCTGATGTATCTTTCGAAGAACCTACTTCTCCTTCATGGACCCTGACCCCTCGAGTTCGATTCTAATTCTCTCCCTTTCGCTTCTTGCATCTGCCTTTTTCTCAGGAATGGAAATGGCCTTTGTGTCCTCGAGTCGATTGCAAACGGAGCTCAATGCGCAAACCTCCGTGCGAGGTAAAATCATTGCCGCTCTTTCCAACAAACCGCAACTTTTCATTGCCTGCATGTTGGTCGGCAACAACCTGGCATTGGTCATCTGCGGAATAGAATCGGGGGCGCTCATTGGCGAATGGATTTTTGATGTCTCTGGTTGGCAAGGAGCCCCTCAACCGCTTCTGGTCTTGGCCACTCAAACTGCAATCACGACAGCCGTAGTCCTGGTGCTTGCAGAATTTATGCCCAAATCCTTGTTCCATGCATCGCCAAACGTGTGGCTCAATGTGATGGCTTATCCATTGCTCTTGTTGGTTCTCATACTCGCTCTCCCGGCTGGGTTGGTGATGGTGTTGAGCAAAACCCTTCTTCGCCCATTTGTGGGCGGAGAAATGAAAGTCTCTGCAACCAATCTTGGCGGCAGCGACCTCGATCACTTCCTGAAGGGACTCAGCGGCCGAATGGAGCCTGAGCAAGAATTGGAACACGAACTTCAAATTCTGCAGAATGCTTTGGACTTACCGAGCATTCAAGCCCGCGACAGCATGGTACCACGAAATGAAGTCATCGGCGTAGAAATCGATACCACCGTACAGCGTTTGCAGGAAACATTTGCGCAATCCGGATTTTCCAAACTCGTCGTTTACAAAGAGGATATGGATCACATTGTAGGCTACGTTCACGCCAAAGATTTGTTTGATCGTCCCGAGTCTTTGAAGTCAATTTTGCTCCCCACGTTCGTCATTCCTGAACCGATGGCGGGTGACGAATTGCTCAGGCAATTCCTCAAACGCCGTAGACATCTTGCCGTGGTCGTGGACGAATTTGGGGGCACCGCTGGAATCCTTACCATGGAGGACATCGTTGAAGAATTGCTTGGGGAAATCAAAGATGAGCACGATCAAAATGACGATGTCGAACATCAACTCGGCGACGGCGTATGGAGAGTTCCCGCACGTCGTGAGATTCGAGTGCTGAACGAACTTCATGACTGGAATCTCCCAGAAGCAGATGACTACGACACGCTTGGAGGATTGCTTTTGCATGTGGCAGAAGACATTCCGCAACAGGGCGCCCTCATCGAGCTGGATGGCTTCTCTTTTGTCATTCGTGAAGTCGAAGAAAATCGGATTTCATGGGTCGAATTCACCCCTCCAGACCTAGGATAGAGCCCCAAACTTCGTGAGTTGCCGAGGAAACGTTATCTTCGCAGACCTTAAAAACGCTAAGCGAGAGGACCATGGCAATGATTGAACAAATCCGCAACAGACAAGGACTGTTGCTCGCAATGATCGGAATTGGAATGTTGGGCTTTTTGGTGCCCTATGATGCTGTGTTGGCACTGATGGGTCAAGGCGCCGCGCGCGACGTAGGCAGCGTTGGCGGTGAAAGCATCAGCGCCCTCGACTACCGCATGGAGGTTGACGAGCGCCGCCGACTTGGCTTTTCTGGAGACCAACTGCAAGACGAAGTGTGGGCTGACCTCACCGCGAACATCGTGTTGGACGACACTTACGACGCCCTTGGTTTGGAGGTCACAGACGCGGAATTTCAAGAGATGCTGTTTGGCACTCTTGATTCTCCCTACATGGGGCGAGCGTTCTACAGCAATGGCGAAAACAAAACATTCTGGCAACAGAATTTCGGTGCGATGTTGAACACCGATGAAGGAAAAATGAATTTGTTGAGCTACAAGCGTCTCATCATTGCCAAGCGCAAAAAAGAGAAAATGGACGCTTTGTTGAGTGATGCGCTTTACACGAACAGCATTGAAGGCAAGTACGACTACATCAACACGGAAAAGAAAGCCGAGATCAAGTACGTCGCCAAACTATACAAGAACATCAACGATGACGAAGTAAGTGTGTCTGAAAGTGACGTCAAGCGCTACTACAACGCACACAAAAACGATCCCAAATTTCAACAAACGGAGGGCCGTGACATTTCTTACGTCAAAATTCCCGTCGGGGCCAGCGAGTCCGACATCAAGGGGATGGAGGCTGAGATGGAGGCAATCGCAAAAAATTGGGCTGATGCTGAGGACACCGATGCCTTTGCCACCGAAGCCAATGGTGGACGTGCAGACGTTCGCAACCTCCGACTGGCACAAGTCGAACTTGACGTAAACGAGTCCAAGTTCTTCAGTGAGCCCGTAGGAACAATTGTTGGTCCGTACACCAAGAATGGACAAATGCAACTCGCACAGGTCACCAAGCGCAGCAAGGTGCCGGACGAAGCGGCCAAGTGCCGCCACATTTTGCTCTCAGCAAAGGATGCCAAAAACCAAACTGAAATGGCTGAACTTGGCGAACGTGCTGACAGCCTCAAGCGTGAACTTCGTAATGGTGCGGACTTTGACGATTTGGTTCAACGGTTCAGCGATGATCCTGGTTCGAAAGCCACAGGAGGGGTTTACGACTTTTTCCCTAAGGGACGAATGGTCAAGCCCTTCGAAGATTTTTGCTTTGAAAAGCCCATTGGGGCTTTAGGGTGGGTTGAAACCACCTATGGCGTACACTTAATTGAGGTCCTCGACCGTCGCTCCGAGATTGAAGAGTCCAGTGTGACCTTCATCACCAAAGCCTTGACTGCATCGGCGTCAACAGCGCGTGACGCCTACGCCATGGCGAGCGAATTTGCAATCAATGCAACAGACAAGGAGAGTTTGATGAGTGCAGCAGAAAATGCTGGTTATGCCACAGGCGAAGCAAACAGCATTGCGTCTTCAGCCCGGACCATCGCAGGCATTCGAGATGCTGCTGAAATTGTGTCATGGTCTTACCGCAGTGAAGCCGGAGAAATTTCCAACCCCATTTTGACGTCCGACTTTTACATTGTGGCTCACCTCGACGCCAGCAAGAAATCAGGCGTTCCCACGTTGGACGATGTTCGTGAGGAGATGCGCGAAGGGGCGATGAACAAAGCCAAAGGCGAATTCTACTCGTCAAAAATGGACGGCGCCAACCTCGACGAGGTGGCTGCGGCTGTCGGTGAAACAGTCAAAACTGGTCGCGACCTAAGCATCAAATTCCCAACCGTGCGAGGCAGTGGTGCATCCACAGAACCAAAGGTGGCGGGTGCAGCAATGGCCATTCCAGTTGGAAACATGTCTAGCCCGATTGTAGGCACCCACGGCGTTTGGGTGATTGCTCCTCAAAAAGTCAGCGACGCAGGAAGCAAAGAGAGCTACTTGGATGAACAAAGTACCTTGGCATCTCGTGCACGCACGAATTTCCCATTCACCGTGTTGAACACCATGCAGAAAGCTGCAGGGATTGAAGACAACCGGCGCCAGCTCAATTGATTTTATAAAATGAATGTTGCAAGCCCTGCCTCCTAGGCGGGGTTTGTTTTTTCCGTCTCAGCGGTCTTTGCGAAGCCACAACAAACTTCCATCGCCGTAGCTCAAAAATCTGTAGCCCTTATCGAGGCACTCTTGATAAAGGGACTTCCATGTGTTTTGGCCTAAAATTGCTCCAACCAAACAGAGCAATGTGCTGCCTGGTTGATGAAAGTTGGTCACCAGTCCGCATACCATGCGGACTTGATAGCCCGGGACAATCATCAATTGTGTTTCAAAGGACAACACATCCGAGTCGTTCCAAGGTCCGTGATCGAGAATAGCCCGCAATGCCTGCAGGTCAGTCCATTCTAATGTCTCGGCATGTTGAGCCAATTCATCGTAGGGACTACGTTGGGGCAAAATGTGAAGCCAAACGCCATTTACGCGCCAATGCAAAGCCCACCAATACAGACTTTCCATGGTGCGTAACGTGGTTGTTCCAGTCGCAACACGTCGTCGCTGACCAACCATGGCCTGTAGTGCCGATTTGGTAAGCACGCATTGCTCCGCATGCATGTTGTGAGCCATCACAGCTCCCTCCGACAGCGGCTTAAACGTGCCTGCCCCCACGTGCAAGGTCAGGCGATGCAAGGGCAGACCCTTCGATGCAAGATGTTCGAGAAGCGTGTCATCGTAATGCAATCCTGCAGTGGGTGCAGCCACACTCCCAGGTGTCATGGCGAATACCGTTTGATAATCCTCACGATCCTGCGACTCAGCTGGCCGTCTCATGTATGGAGGCAATGGCGTTTTTCCCAAATCGTTGAGCACGTCGGCAAACGTGCTTCCTCCATCCTGTGAATTCCAGGACAAGCGAACAACCAAATTGCCTTCCGTGGCATCTTCCTCTCGAGTGATGACCAAATCATGGCGTAGACCAGACGCTCGGGCCACATCACCCGACCATCGCTTGGAGTTGCGCACCATGGCCTTCCAAGCCAGCGAATCAGTCGAACACAAAGCCTCTTCCACCGTTTGGTCGGCGGGCGAGAGCAAGAAGATCTCCAACTGACCCCCTGTGCTTTTGGTCGCAAACACTCGAGCATGCAACACTTGGGTGTCATTGGCCCACAATCCATCTACACGAGCGTCCCCAAGATGACTTGGCAGGTCTTCAAATGTTTCGTGCATCACGCCTTTCTCTGGATGTACCACGGCCAAACGTGCGGCACGTCTCGGAGAAATGGGATACTTGGCAATGGCAGCCTCAGGCAAATGGTATTGAAATTCCCGCGAATTCACTTTCCAAAGGTACCCTCACCCTACCTTCGTAATACCATGGGCAAACATCTGATTTTAGGGTCATCTGGTCATCTGGGAGTTGAACTCATGTTGGGACTTCAAGAGAGATACGGAGCAAACGCGGTGGTCCTTTCTGACCTCAGACCTTCGCCCCACCCCGCAGCGGCCAAGAGTTCCTTCGTTGCTGCAGATGCAACTGACTTCGATGCACAACGTGCAATTGCAGAAAATCACGACGTCGAAGTCATTTACAATCTCGTAGCCATTTTGTCAGCCCAAGGCGAAGCCAATCCAATGGCTGCGTGGGGGTTGAATATGAATCCACTTTTGAACACCCTGGAATTGGCCCGAAAAGGTGCGGTCAAACGCGTGTTTTGGCCAAGTTCCATTGCCGTATTTGGTTCTGATGTGCCCAAAGATGGCACGCCTCAAGACGCGTCCCTTGTGCCAACAACCGTATATGGTGTGTCGAAAGCCGCCGGGGAATTGTGGTGCAACTACTACTACGAAAAGTACGGCGTGGATGTGCGTAGCATCAGATACCCCGGGTTGATTGGGTTCCGTTCCATGCCTGGAGGCGGTACGACGGACTACGCTGTGAGCGCATTTCATTGCGCCATGGCTGGCGAGACATTGACATGCTACCTCGAGCCCAACGAAAGGCTGCCAATGATGTCCATGGAAGACGCTGTGCGCGGCACTTTGGACTTGATGGAAACCCCTGAAGAACGCATTCGCATTCGCACCGCTTACAATCTTAGCGGTTGCGATTTTACCCCGGAAGAATTGACCTTGGCCATGAAAGGTTGCGTACCAGGGTTTGAGATTGTCTATGCTCCAGATGAAAGACAAGACATCGCCGCATCATGGCCAAACAGCCTCGATGATTCCTGGGCGAGGAACGATTGGGATTGGACCCCAAGACACGACCTACGAGGCTTAGTGGAGCATATAATTGATGGATTGGCAAAACAATCCAACGTTGACAAGCCCACACTAAATGTGTGAGCCTCCTTTGTTTGGACATTAATTTGGTGGTCTGAACTGAAGACCGAGAGTTATGGAAGCCTTGCACATCAGCAACAGTCTGACACGGCGGAAAGAAAAATTTCAGCCACTCAATCCTCCTTTTGTAGGAATGTACGTGTGTGGGCCAACTGTCTACAGCAACGTCCACTTAGGCAATGTCCGGACGTTTCTGACTTTTGATATCGTTTATCGTTACCTGCAGCTCCTCAACTTTAAAGTACGGTACGTTCGCAACATCACCGATGTAGGTCACCTCACAGGAGACACCGACGACGGTGAAGATAAAATTGGGAAAAAGGCGCGACTCGAAAATCTCGAACCCATGGAAGTCGTGCAGCAATACACGAATGACTTCCACGACGTCATGGATTTGTTCAACATCCTTCGACCATCGATTGAACCCACGGCCACAGGGCACATTGTGGAGCAAATCGAATCGATCAAAAAAATCCTCGCCAACGGATATGCGTACGAAGTCAATGGGAGTGTGTACTTCAATGTCAGAAAATTCAGTGAAGACCACCCCTACGGCGAGCTTTCAGGAAGGAAAATCGATGAGCTGATGAACAACACCCGCGAGTTGGATGGCCAGAGTGAGAAAAGAGACCCCTTGGACTTCGCCCTTTGGAAGGCTGCCAACTCAAGCCACCTCATGCAATGGCCATCCCCTTGGGGTCAAGGTTTTCCCGGGTGGCACCTCGAGTGTTCCGTGATGAGCACCAAGTACCTCGGAGAAAAATTCGACATTCATGGAGGTGGAATGGATCTCAAATTCCCTCACCACGAATGCGAAATCGCCCAAAACATTGGGGCAACAAGGTGTGATTGTCCAGTAAACTATTGGATGCACGGAAACATGTTGACCGTAAACGGTCGAAAAATGGCAAAGTCCGAAGGCAATGGATTCACGCCTGAAGAACTCGTCACTGGCAATCACAAATTGCTGGACAAAGGATACTCTCCCATGACTGTGCGATTTTTCATGCTCATGGGGCACTATGCGAGTACATTGGATTTCAGTAACGAAGCTCTGCAGGCAGCAGAAAAAGGATTGTCCAAGCTGGAAAAGGCCATGGAAACTTTGTCCAAACTAAATCCGTCTGCTGGAGAAGGTACATTTGACGTCGAGTCCTTCGAGAACAGGTGCCGAGCGGCCATGAATGACGACTTCAATACGCCCATATTGATCGCCACATTGTTCGAAGGCGTGAAGGCCATCAATGGCGCGGCAGCCGGCTTGGTCGCGCTTCGTGCCGAAGACATCACTTCACTTCAAAAGACCTTTCAATCTTTTCTTCGTGAGGTGCTAGGAATTCAATCCGAAAAGGGAAGCCAAGAGAAGCAAAGCAACAACAGCGAATCCGAGGCACTACTCGATTTAATTGTGACCATGCGTACCAAAGCCAAAGCCAATAAAGATTGGGCAACTGCAGACAAAATTCGCGATGTGCTTTCAGCCTATGGCATCACCATTCAAGACAGCAAGGATGGAAGTTCTTGGACGCGTAATTAAGCGTTTCACCGCGTGGTTTGCGTTGGGAATTCTGGTTATTTTCACCTCCTGTGTGGGTGGAGGGTCTCAATCCTCTTCGGGGTCGGGAAGCGAGGTGGTGAAAGAAATCCCAAGAGTTGTGGCTCCTGCTTTTGATGCCGATTCGGCATTTGCATTTGTGGCGCAACAGGTCGCTTTTGGACCACGAGTCCCCAACACATCTGAGCATGAGGCATGCGCCGCATGGTTGTCCAGCGAACTTGAGCGGCATGGTGCAGAAGTAACTGTGCAAGAGGGTCGCGCGCGTGCTTTCGACGGGACCATTCTCAACATGAAAAACATCGTTGGAACGTTTCACCCAGAATCTCGAGATCGCATTCTCCTATTCGCTCATTGGGATACGAGGCCCTTTGCCGACAAAGACAGCGTTCGTCAACGAGAACCCATCGACGGAGCCAATGACGGTGCCTCTGGCGTAGGGGTGCTACTTGAAATCGCTCGACAACTTGGCTTGAATGCTGCAGATGTAGGTGTGGACATTGTGTTCTTCGATGCGGAAGATTACGGAAGACCCGAGTGGTTGCCCGCCATGGAAGACGGATACAAAACGTGGTGTCTTGGCAGCCAATTTTGGTCAAAAAATCCCCATCGAATTGGCTATCGCGCGAGGTTTGGCATCCTCCTAGACATGGTAGGTGCCCGAGATGCCATGTTCCATCAAGAGGGGACAAGTCTGAGATATGCTCCACATGTGGTCCGAAAAATTTGGAAGCGTGCCTCTGAATTGGGTTATGCTAATCGATTCGATGCTTCTCCTACCCCACCCACAATTGATGACAACTACTTTGTGTCGGAAATGGCCGGCATTCCTAGTGCCAACATTGTGGACTATCGAACCCAAATCCGACCTATGGGATACGGACCATTTCACCACACCCACGGAGACAACATGAGTGTCATTGAACGAGAGACCCTCAAACAGGTGGGCACCACGGTGCTGTCTGTGATTCGTCAACCCTAAATCATCCACCAGCGATTGTCAGGAAACGCATGAAGTGCTTGTTTTCGTGCACGAGCAGGCAAGTACCTTTCGTTCAATGTCCTCAATGTCCTCACGCACGATGCTGTTGGTCCTTCTCGCCGTGGGAGTCACTTCTTTGAGTGCCATTGGCAACTCCCCTGAAACATCGCAGGCATTGGATCGCGCAGATGCCTTGCGTCAAAAAGGCAAGTGGGTGCAGGCTCTGTCTGCTTATCGCCAAGCTCTTACAATGCCCCTTAACGGTTGTGACCAAGCGCGAATTCAACTGGGAACTGCTAGCGTGCAGTGGCATGCTGGGAACATGTTGGAGTGCAAGCCCCACCTCACTGAAGCCGCCTTCTCATGCAACACTTGCCCGCCATATTTGAGGACGCCAATGGCACTCGAGCTCAGCGAAATCATGGCTCGCTGCGGAATGACGGCTGACGCATTGCAAATTCTACAACGCGAACACGATTTACATCCTTTGGCCAACAAATCCAATGATGTCGATGTGGCGTTGCTGGAACTCCATTTTGTCGAAGGGAATTGGAGCGAGGTTTGGACAACCTCCCCCGGCATCGCAGGGACTCGTGCGGCTGGACTCCAGCTTCAAGCGGGAGTCATGCTCGGAAAGCCCCTTTCGCAGCTTCCCCTTGACGCTTATTTCTCCAAGTTGGACCAAGGCAAGCGCACCGAAATCATTTCTGAACTGACACATCTCCACACGATGTTGGCGGGCATGGGCCGCACTCAGGAAGCTTGGCAACTGGCTCAGCGCATGGGTGAAATACATGACCCAAATACTGAACCCGAAGCCTGGACCATTGATCAATTGCGTATCGCCACCTCCGCAGAACGTGCCATGCGACCGCTGGAAGCCTTGCTCGCCTACCACGAGGCCGCCCGCATCGCTGGTCAACTTAATGACAACTCACTACGTGCCCGGATTGCTCGAGAGCAAGCCCGTTTTGAGCATGCGCGAGGTGCCTCAGATGAGGCTCTTCGTCATTTGGCCCTGGCAGACAGCTTGACCTTGGCAATGCTTCATGGCTTTCATCAAAACCGCGATGCTCAAACTTTTCAAGAACACCCCATTTTCCATTCAGATCCTTTTGAAGTGGCGGCGGACGAAATCATGAAATCCTCCTCTTCACCCGGAGCATGGCCCTTTGCATGTGCCTTGATTTTACTTGGATTGTTGGCCGCTTCTCTCCGGGCGAACGAATTGAAAAAAGCATTGCGTAAAGAACGTATAAGAGCGTACCGCATGCAGCGAATGATTCATGCTGAGGCAGAAGCTGCGAAAGAGCAAGTCATGGCCATGTCCGACCTTGGCATCGATGAAGGTGGCGCAGTAGAAAACATCCTGACACGACCAGATCGACTGGATTTTGATGACATCATTGCCTCGCTTGAGATGGATCATGGCACTGCTGTTGAATGGGAGTTCAATGGAACTCAAGAGGGACAAAATGCTCCGGAAGGATTGCTTTCGCTTCTCTCTGTTACTCTCAAGCGATTGTTGGATAGCGATGCAATGGCGGAACCGTTCTCTGGGCGAATACGCAATGACTGGCACGGAATTCACGTTGAAATCGAAGGGCCAGAAACACCGAGCACACGTGAGTTGCAAAGAATGTTTGCGGGAGGAACCCACAGTTCGCAATGGAACCCAGTCCTTGTTCAAATTGAAAAACTCGCCGGAAAATTTACCGTCGAAAAGCGCGGTCCTGGAGAATTGGCTTTGAACTTCATGCTGCCGCACGCCGCAGAACCTCGCTAGGCAGTCTCAGCGCTCCCCCACAAATTGGTCCAAAAAACGTCTGTCGTTTTCAAAGAAATGACGAAGGTCACCGATTTGGTATCTCAACATGGCAATGCGCTCAATCCCCATGCCAAATGCGAAGCCACTGTAAACCTCAGGATCGATGCCACTCGCTTTCAAGACATTGGGATCAACCATGCCACAGCCCAAAATCTCGAGCCATCCTGTTCCTTTGGTGATTCGTTTGTCGACCTCTGTCTTCAAACCCCAGTAGACATCTACCTCGGCACTGGGCTCCGTAAATGGGAAATAAGAAGGGCGTAATCGAATGTCCGTGTCAGGACCAAAAAAGCATCTGGCGAAGTGAAGCAGAGTCTGCTTCAAGTCAGCAAAGGAGACCTCCTTGTCAATGTAAAGTCCTTCGACTTGGTGAAACATGCAATGCGCCCGAGCAGAAATGGCCTCATTTCGAAACACCCGACCCGGCATGATTAAACGCATGGGAGGCTCGCGACGTTCCATCTCACGGACTTGAACTGAACTCGTATGGGTTCTCAGCAAAATGTCCGGATCACGCTCTACAAAAAAGGTGTCTTGCATGTCACGTGCAGGGTGCTCCGGTGGGAAGTTGAGTCCGCTGAAAACGTGCCAATCGTCTTCAATCTCTGGCCCCTCCACTGCCGCAAAACCCATGTTTTGAAAAATGTCCACGATTTCGCGACGCACGACCTGAATTGGATGATGCGTTCCAAGTGGCACTCCGCCCGAAGGACGTGTGGCATCCACACCAGAGGCCTTGGGTCGAACCACTGCTGTCGTCTTGGCTTCGGAAACGCGATGCTCAATGGCCTGCTTCAGAGTGTTGAGCATGGGGCCAATTTCCCGCTTTTGATCGCCCGGGATCTCTTTAAAGGCCATCATCAAATCCTTCACCTTGCCCTTACGACCCAAGTAAGCAACTCGAAAGATTTCTACTTCCTCTGGGCTGTTTAGCTCCGTCTCGGCCACCTCGGCCAGCATCCTTTCTATGCGCTTTTTCATGGCAGCCAAGTTGCTCAGTTCAGCCGCTTCACCTTCATCACAACGTCATCCAATGGACGATCTCCACGGCGCCGGTCAGTCGGTACGGCTGCGATGCTGTCAATGAGGTCTAAACCTTCTATGACGTATCCAAATACAGTGTATTGCATATCGAGGAAAGGAGTTCCTCCAACCGTCTTGTACATTGATCGCGCTTCCTCAGAGTACACAAATTGTCCGTTTTCGACATTGTCAAGGTCATTGTCGTATTCCACCGTTGAATTCGCAATCCGCCCCTCTATTCCAGACATTTCGCTGTCGCTAAAAGGACGGCCTTGAACCAAGTAAAATTGACTTCCCGAACTGCGTCGTGTCGGATTGACATTGTCGCCTTGACGAGCTGCAGATAACGCCCCTTTGAAATGCAAAAGATCAGGCCGGATTTCCGCTTCCACCGTATATCCTGGTCCACCACTTCCCAAACGCGCAGATGCGGGAGCTCCTTTGCTCTGCGGATCACCACCCTGCACCATGAATTCTCGGATGACCCTGTGAAAAATCAAACTGTCGTAAAACTGCTCTTCTACCAGCTTGAGAAAATTGTCGCGGTGTTGCGGCGTTGAATCGCTGAGCTGAACAATCATAGAGCCAAACTTGGTTTCAATCTCGACACGAACTGGCTCTTGATTCGTTACGCTCATTGTGGTCATCTCCCGCTCACAACCAGATGCAGACATCAAAAGCAAAGAAATCACCGCCAAAAAAAAGCTGGCGAAGGTGGAACAACTCTGGAAACGCATTTGCAGTTTTTTCATCATCTTTGGTGTCTGGCGGCTAAAATAGATGCCATTGTAGACACGACACGCTCATGAATCGCTTTTTCTCTTTCTCCTTGATTGCAAGTGTAATGTTGTTTTTGGCAGGATGCTACGAAATGGATGAAACTGTCGCCAACGTTTACGTTGTGCGCATGGAGGCTGGAGAGGAGGTGCCCGTTTCTGACGCCAACGTTCGCCTGTATGCCCTGGGCTCCCTGGATGACGATTTTGTTGGTGAACCTCGCTTCGACACCACACAAGTGACAACCAATGAAGGGTTCACCTCGTTCAACTTTTCGAGTTATTACGTCGCTGGCCAGGCAGGCTTCGCGGTGCTTGATGTGGAATGCACCAAAGGCGCGCTCGAAGGCAAAGGGCTCATCAGGATCGAGGAGATGGTGACCAACGAAGTCACCATCACGATGGAGTAATTGCCTGAGGAGAAATCAATCCTTCACGAATTGCACAAACACAAAAAAAGCCACGATCACTCGTGGCTTTCTTGTCGGGATGACTGGACTTGAACCAGCGACCACACGTCCCCCAGACGCGTACTCTACCAACTGAGCTACATCCCGATGGAGGGTTGTAAATGTAGGCGATTTTCGTCCACCGAAAAACACTCAGAACTAAAGTAGATTTGCAAGAGTGCAAATGGCCATTAACCCACATGTCCCATGAAGATTTCTGCCCGTTGGATTCAACAGCTGTTTCCGTTTGACGTTTCCGTTGAACGGGCCGCGGAGGTTTTGACAGCGACTGGTTTGGAGGTCGAAGGTGTGGAGCATGTCGAAGATGTTCCCGGGGGGCTCGAAGGGGTTCTCGTTGGCCAAATCACCTCGGTCAAGCCCCATCCAAATGCAGACCGACTGCAGCTGTGCAAAGTAGATCTTGGAAACGAAGAGGTCGATATTGTTTGTGGCGCGAGTAATGTAGCTGAAGGACAAAAGGTCCCGGTGGCCACAGTGGGATGCACGCTGCACCCGACCGATGGAGAAGCATTTAAAATTAAAAAGGGGAAAATCCGTGGTGAGATTTCGCTCGGTATGATTTGCGCTGAAGACGAATTGGGTCTTGGTTCGAGTCATGAAGGGATCCTCATCTTGGATGACCATGCGCAAGTGGGACAGCCCTTGGCAGAATTCATTGGCATGGGTGGAGATGACGTTATCGAAATTGGCTTAACACCCAACCGAAATGATGCCATGGGACACTGGGGGGTGGCTCGAGATTTGAGGTCAGGCTTGATGCATGGCACCGTCAGCGGTGTTGGACCCATGGATGTCAATCCTTTGTCTCTTCCAGAGACGACTCCCTTGAAAGAGGCCTTGTCCCGCGGATGCAGCATTCAGCTCAATGTCGAGGCCAAAGAAGATTGCCCCCACTACCTCGCCGTTGAATTGACTCATGTGACCGTCGCACCAAGTCCAGCGTGGGCACAAAAACAACTTCGTGCCATTGGGGTGCAGCCCATCAACAACGTCGTGGATGCCACCAACATGGTGCTGCATGAACTTGGCAATCCTCTGCACGCCTTTGACCTTGACAAAATTCAAGGAGCACAAGTACATGTTCGCAAGGCCATAGCCGATGAGCATCTGGTTACCCTTGATGACCAAACGAGAAAATTGGATTCGACAGATTTGGTGATTGCCGACTCAAAAGGAGCCATGTGTCTTGCTGGGGTTTATGGGGGAGCACACAGCGGAGTCAATGAGACGACGAATTCGATTCTCCTAGAAGCCGCTTGGTTTCATCCGGTGACAGTGAGGAAAACTGCGAAGCGGCACACCCTAAGTACCGATGCGAGCTTCCGATTTGAGCGCGGTGTTGACCCGGCATCCGTGCGTTTGGCAGCGGAACGATGCGTCCGATTGCTGCAAGATTGGTCTGGGGCGCAGCTAGAAGGTGCTGTCGAATTCAAGGGGGAACCGCGTGTAAAGGACACCATTGTCAAAATCGAGCTTTCATGGCTTTTCGGGTTCCTCGGCATCACCATCGACCAAAAACGACTCAACTCTATTCTGAGTTCTCTGGACATCGAAGTGGTGAATCAAGAGAACGACTGCTGGACACTTCAGGTTCCTGCCTATCGCAGCGATGTCACACGTCCCGCAGACATCGCTGAGGAAGTGTTGCGCATCCATGGATTCGATCACGTCCCCCTTCCTACACGCATGACTGGAACACTGGAAATCCCCGTCAAGCCAAATCGTGAGGATGTGTTGTTCGGATGGCGTGAGTTGTTGGTCAATCTCGGGTTCACTGAAATCATGTCCAATTCACTGACCAAAGCCTCTTATGCCGAAATTGTTGAGGACCGCGACTTGGTCCCATCAGCAAGCGTCAACATGCTCAACCCATTGAGCAGCGACCTCGCAACCATGCGCCAAAGTTTGATTTTTCAAGGACTAGAGGCCATTGCTAGGAACATCAATCACAAACAGCTCGACTTACGCATGTTTGAATTCGGTCGAACGTACACGCGAAGATTTGATGAGGACGGCAATTCCAACTACATCGAAAAGGAGCATTTAAGCCTGTGGGTGACAGGACGTTCATTCCCAGAGTCTTGGAACAAGCCCAAAGGAAAGGAGGGACATGCCGATTTATTCACCTTAAAACACGCTGTCGAAATGCTTCTCGAACGCGTTGGGTTGATTGTGGTTTCCGATGTGGAGCCAACACAAGAGGGATTGCTCGCTGAAGGAATATTGATGCGCCACCGCAATGGCAATGAAATCGGTCGCTGGGGATTGGTGCAACCTTCTGTCGCCGATGCTTGCGGAGTAAATCAGCCTGTATTCTGGGCAGATTTTGATGTTTCGCAGCTATGGAAGGCCATGAAAAAACGAAACGTCAAGGCCCAAGACTTACCCAAGTATCCCTCGGTCCGCCGAGATTTGGCCTTGGTCGTCGATCGCAGTATGACTTATGAGACTCTGCGACAAGCGGCAATGAACGCGGAAAAGAAGTTGCTCAAAGACATCTCACTCTTTGACGTTTATCAAGGCAAGGGTCTAGAGGATCACGAGAAGAGCTATGCGATGGCATTCACTCTTCAAGCTCCAAATGCGACACTCCACGACAAGCAAATCGAATCAGCCATGACACGGATTTTGGAAGCCATTCAATCTGTTGGCGGTCGCCTTCGCTGAGTCATGAAAAAGCGTCCAACCTTCTATCCTCCCATTCAGGTTTCACATTTGTATTACCGCCTGGCTCGCATTCTGGTGTGGGGAGGCATCACGAGGTATTACAACATCACCGGACTAGATGGGTTTCGTCATTTGCCACAAGCTGGGACACCCACCATTTTCATAGGTAATCACCAAAATGGCATGATGGATCCTATGCCTTTTTGTGCGTTTGTCCCCCAGCAAATCCATTGGTTGACACGTGCCGATGTATTCTGGAATCCGGTTGCAAGACACCTCCTGTGGGGGTTCAACCAAATTCCTGTGTACCGTCAACGAGACCGGGTAGATCTCATTCGTGAGCGCAACGACATCATTTTCGATGCCTGTGTCGACCGCATGCACGCTGGCGCTGCCATGGGAATTTTTCCCGAAGGGAATCACAATCCATTCCCCTCTCTGCGCGCAATCAAGGGTGGGCTGGCAGAAATGTTGGCTCGAGCTTCAAGAAGGCACCCTGAATTGAGATCCATCCAATTGGTGCCACTTGGCATGGATTACGAGCATTACGTGGACTGGCGTCGGAGGTTCCGCGTCCGCGCGGGTGAAGCCATTCCATTTGCAGACCTGCTCCTTGAAGACGGCTCCATCGACAAACCCGCCCTCAATGCCCGTGTTCGGGAAGCCTTCAGGCGCATCATGGTCGACTTGCAGCCCGAAGCCGCGCAAGCATACTTGCATCCTGCCTTGAGGGCGCATCGAACCACGGAAATGTCAGAAAGTGCTTGGAAAGAGCACACATCTAGGCTCGCCAGATGGGAGTCTCGATGGAACAACGATGAGGCTTGGACTGAAGGAGTAAAACGCGCACATGACGTATGGCATAAGGCATGGGTCCAATCTGGATCTCCTGGACGCCCCGAGGCGTGGGGAAAGAATCCAACTGAAATTCGAAGCCCCAAATCTTGGGCTGCTTGGCTACAACCCATATCGATGTTGGCAAATCTGCCTTCATACCCGGCGCAGATGCTTGTCAAGTATTGCGTCAAAAAGACCACCAAGAACGCGGAATTTGTTCCTACGATGCGCCTTGGATTTGGGGTCGTCATCTTCCCACTTTCCTGGTTGGTATTTTCCCTGTTGGCCGGACTCTTTGCACCTCTTGGTTCAGGCTGGTTAACCGCCGGATTCGTCTGGCTCTGGGGGGTTGCAGGTTCGCGCTTCTTTGCGTGGTCTACAACCCAAGAGCATGACCGCCGTGATGCTACTGATGGTCGTTCGCTTTGGCATGACGAAAGCAATGGCGCACTTCGCCAAGCGTGGACAGTTTACTTGGAGTCGGTGAACAATTGAATCAAAGCTGTGCTTCAACATGACGCTTTTTGTTCCATCTTCGTATTAAGACCTTCTTTACATGTCCTTCACCTCCGATGAACATACCCGTGATGAACTTCGAGCCATGGGTGTTCAGCGGATTCTACTTATTGATGACGAGCCTGATATTCTCGAGTTCATTGAATACAATCTCGTCAAGGAAGGCTACGACGTCCACACGGCGGAGAATGGCAAAGAAGGTGTATCCCTGGCTAAAAAACTGCTGCCAGATTTGATTTTGTTGGACGTCATGATGCCAGAAATGGACGGCGTCGAGGCATGCACAGAGATTCGTCAGGACAAGTCTCTGAGACAAACAATCGTGGCATTTTTGACGGCGCGTGGAGAGGATTACAGCCAAATTGCGGGCTTTGAAGCCGGTGCAGACGACTATATTCTCAAGCCTGTTAAGCCCAAGGTTTTGGTGTCCAGGGTGCAAGCCTTGTTGCGCCGACAAAAATCTGCGAGCTATGTGGGTGGTGACTATGACGGCACAGGCCTCATGATAGACCCAGAGCGCTACGTGGTCATTCATGAAGGTCAAGAGATGTCACTTCCCAAGAAAGAATTTGAGTTGCTCAGCCTGCTGGCCTCTCAACCTGGAAAGGTGTTTAGTCGAGAAAAAATCCTGTCAAATGTTTGGGGCGCAGATGTGGTCGTGGGAGACCGGACCATCGACGTTCACATTCGCAAATTGCGTGAAAAGTTGGGCGAGCATTATTTCAAAACCGTCAAAGGCGTCGGTTACAAATTTGTAGGCTGATGGCGGGTCAAAGTCCCCGCTCTATTTCCATTCAAGCAGGCATCGCTGTAGGCCTGCTGACCATGGTTGCCGTGGGTGTTGCGCTTTGGCCAGACAACATTGGTCAAAACTGGTGGCTTCCGCCCTTGTCAGGAACGATTGTAGGTGCGTTTTGTTACCTGCTCGTGTTTCGCCAGCTGGGATTTTACATTCAAGACCGCGTCCGTGTCATTTACAAAACAATTCGTCGTTTCAAAGGGTCGAGCAGCAATCTCAACCTAGACATGAACAACGACATCGTGGAGCAAGTGAACAGGGATGTCATGTCGTGGGCTGAATCTCAGATAGATGAAATCACCAACCTGAGAGAAACCGACACCTTCCGAAAGGAATTCATTGGCAACCTCGCTCATGAATTGAAAACACCCATTTTCAATATTCAAGGTTTTATCCTCACTTTACTCGAGGGTGGCATGGACGACCCTGAAATCAACCGCAAATTCTTATTGAAAGCGGCCAAAAACGTCGAACGCATGTCGGGCCTGCTCGAAGATCTAGACGTGATTACCAAAATGGAAGCCGGCAACCTCGACATTGAATTGGTGTCGTTTGACTTGTTGGACATCATTCGTGAGACCATCGAAAGTCTCGAGCCCAAGGCAAAGCGTAACAACATTGATTTGAGCGTCATCAGGGGCATGGATGCGTCCAAGGTCATGGTCAAAGGAGACGCCGCAAAGTTGGTTCAAGTTTTGACCAATCTCATTGTCAACAGCATCAACTATGGCAAAGAAGGCGGACGCACTGAAGTCCGTTACTACGATGCTGACGACACCGTGTTGGTCGAGGTGGCAGATTCAGGAATCGGCATTCGAGAGGAGGATTTGCCAAGGGTTTTCGAACGATTTTATCGGGTCGATAAATCGCGATCGCGTCACGCAGGTGGATCTGGTTTGGGCTTGGCAATTTGCAAGCACATCATTGAAACCCACGGCCAAACCATCAACGTTCGCAGTACGTATGGCGAAGGGTCAACGTTCAGCTTCACGTTGGAGAAGGCCTGAGCCCGCAGCATTCACAAAGGGGTTGCCAAATTTCTCAGCACCCACAGTTGTCGGACGTCCGTGACCTGGCCAAACAACCATGTCCTCCGACAATGTGAAAAATTCCGTCGTGATGCTCTTTACCAAATCTGGAGCGTGACTTCCTGGAAGATCAGTTCGACCAATGCTTCCCTCAAACAACACGTCACCACCTAGGGTCCAACGATGTTCATGACACACAAAAGCCACGTGTCCTGGGGCATGACCTGGCACAAATCGAATGTCAAGTTGTATCGTGCCGCATACTATCGCCTCTCCGGGAACCAAGTCCATCACCACTTCGGGCAGAGGATCCATGGATACCCCATACATCTGAGCTGCAATTGGACCACGATAATAGGTCTCCTCATCCAGAGGGTGCATGCGAGGGAGTAAACCATAATTGTCCTTCATCCACTGACATCCCATGACGTGGTCAAGATGGCCGTGAGTCAGAAGCACCTGAACAGGTTGAGCCTCCAACGATTTGCACAACATTTGAAAAGCTCTTCGCTCATCTGGGTTGGACATCCCAGGATCGACCACCGTCAACTCACCATCCCCGTGATCAACAACATAGGTTTGCTCCCCGAAGACGTTGCATGTAAGTGTATGCACCATGGAGCGTAATTTCGGGAAGAATGATTGGTCATCTCCATCACATGCCCACGAAGCCAAGTCTTCGCTTCCATGGTTTACCCGCGCTGTGGATGATTCTCTCTGGGTTGATGATTCCCATTTGCGGTTCTGGGCAATTTACCGACGGCATGAATGTGGCGTTTGGAAAAAATCGGGTTCAATACCGCTCGTTTGAGTGGCAATATTTTGAACAGGGCGTATTTGAAGTTTACCATTACCGAGAGGGAGACCAAATTGCTGGCCAAGTGTCGAGAATTCTCGAGGAAGAAGCAAAGGCTTTGGCTCCCATGTTTGGCAGAAACATAGAGGGTCCCATTCAAGTTTTGGTGTTTAAGTCGCAAGAAGAATTCCGCCAAAGCAATGTGGGCATCATGACCTCACAAGATGAGGAGACCAACATCGGCGGCACAGCCAGACTCGTAGGAAGCAAAATGTTTCTTTACGGAACAGGCGACAGGCTCACAATGCAACAAGATCTGCGAGAAGGTTTGGCTCGAATCCTTTTTAACCAAGCGATGTACGACAGCCAGTGGAGTGAAGGTCTGAGAAGTGGGAACTTGGTTCAAGTTCCCGAATGGATGTCTGAAGGGATTGCCAGATATGCCTCACGCCAACTCGATGCCGCGAGTGAAAACCGCATCCTTGACGCTTGCCAAACCGGTGCCTTCAAAAGGTTAGACCAAAGTACAGGGTTGGAAGCAGCAGTGCTTGGACAGGCGGTCTGGGCTTATGTTGCCGACATCTACGGCATGCCGACAATTGCGAATGTTCTTTACATGACACGCATCACGCGCAGCATTGAGAGTGGATTTAGACTGGCCACTGGATTTTACCTGAACGACTTGGCCGCCGAGGTGCGGGCATATCACTTGCGCAACGCACCACGTGAGTACCAGAAATTACTGCCTTTGCTAGACAATGCGAAATCCCGTCGGGTTGCCCAAAAGTCCGCGGGAGAGGTCATTCCAATGCGTTTGCGGAGACGTTTGGAATACACGCAATTCTTGCCTTCACCAGACGGCAAGCACATCGCGTTTACCACCAACGAACGAGGTCAATTGAAGGTAGGCACCCTTGAAGTCGAAAGTGGAAAATGCACTTGGCACACCACCCTTGGACACCGCCTTGCTCGTATTGAAAATGACCGCAACCCCTCCTTGGCTTGGCATCCTCAAGGGAGGACATTGGCTTTTGCTACAGAATTACGCGGCGCGCCACACTTAGGTCTTGTGAGTATGTCCACGGGAGACGTCCAAATGCGTGAACTCTTCAAAATGGATCAGGTGTTGCACATGCGCTTTTCACCCAATGGAGCGTTTCTCCTCATGTCTGCACTTGAGGATGGACAATCCGACTTGTACCGATACGATGTTGTCGCCAACAACCACCAACCGCTCTGGCGCGACCGATTTGACGACCTACAGCCTGCTTTTTGGGGACAAGGAGGAGCATTCATCTTTGCCTCGAATCGCCCCGACGACACCCTACGAAACGACCGGCTTGACCACCCTTTTCCAACCAACCTTGATCTCTACGTTGGAAACTTGAACGAAGATCCCGTGACCCTTACCCGCTGGACAAACACTCCGGACGTGGACGAGCGGCTTCCACAGCCATTTGGACAGAACGAATTTATCTACTTGCGCAATGATGATGAAATGAACACCCACTTGGGACTGGGTTGGCGCGACAGCAGCATTGTGGCCATTGATACCGTGGTTCGGTATCGATCATTCACTCAACTTCGGGACGCCCTTGTGTTGCCCGTACCAACGAACCAAGCGACCGTTCACCAAAACAACCTCTGGGTGGCGACGCAAAGAGCTGGTCAAACCAACATTCTACCAATTCCCATGCCTGAGGTGTCCAAGATTCACCTCCAGCCGACGGACATCCCCGAGCGTATCGAGGTATTCCCCTTTCCCAACGAACTGCCCGATTGGTCTCGAAAGTGGAACGACAATCAAATCGATTTCAGAAACTACATTTTTGACCTCGAAAAAGATTCGTCCGCTGAGCAAAATAGGAGGGTGCCAGAAAAAGAGACCAAAGAATGGCCCAGGCTCATTCCCAAAAACTACAGGCTCAACTACGCCTTGGACAAACTTCAGACTCAGCTGAACAACACCTTTGGAACATCGTTCTATCAGCCGTACAATGGACAGGTGAATGCACAACCCGGACTCGGCAACGCCACTGAGATTCGAGTCAGCGATGTCATGGATGACAAACACATTGTAGGAGGCTACACCATTCCTGTGAATCTTTCAAACACCTTCTTTGGACTGGGTTTTGTCAACTTGGAGGGTCAGATTGACAAAGAGATTTCATTCCAAAGGCAATCAAGTGTAAGAGTTGACGCTGTCACTGGTCAACTTTTGGAAACCGCCACACATCTATTGCGGCGCGAATGGCGATGGGCCTTTGATGAAGTTCGAAGTCTCCGTTGGGGTTTGGCCGCTCGTTTTAACCGCGACGTCATTCAAGGAACAGATTTGTTTTCACTCATCGCGGATAACAATACAGGAGAACAAATCGGCCTTCAAGTCGCGTGGGTTTACGATGATACCAGAAGTCCTAGACTCAACATTCACCACGGATTTAGGGCGCGTATTTGGGCAGAGTACTTCGTCGACGGAGTAGGAACTGCGTCAAGTGCTTCAAATGGCTTGAAAACCCCTGATCAAGGATGGTCTTTTGGAACGGTTGGGTTCGATGCGCGCAAATACGTCTCACTTCTTGGACCAAGTATCCTTGCTTTCCGCCTAGCTGGAGACTGGTCCATTGGCCAAAAGAAATTGCTTCACATGCTTGGGGGTACGGACAACAGTTTGTCTCTTGCAGGAAATGCCAACACCCCTGTTGATCCGGAAGTTCCTTTCACTTATCAAGCTCGCATCACTCCTTTGCGGGGATTCCAGAACAACGTGAGAAACGGAACCAATGTCGCAGTCGCCAATGCTGAGATTCGAATGCCTTTCTTCTTCAACAGTGCTGGCAAATCAGACTTTTTAAAGCACCTGCAAGCTGTGGCATTCGCAGATGTAGGAGCTGCCTGGACAGGTTTACACCCTTACACCGACGACAACACATTCAATTTTGTGACTGTGGAGGCCAACCCTATCACCGTCGAAGTAAACAACAATCGCGAGCCCATTTTGTACGATCTCGGATTTGGTTTACGTTCGCGATTCCTCGGGTATTGGCTTGCCGCCGACTGGGCTTTCGGTGTCGATGACGGCATCACATTGCCTCGTCGCTTTACACTATCTCTCAACTTCGATTTTTAAATCATGCCTGTCGATCCCATCACCCTTCTTACGCTCTTGGCCATCGGGCTCTTTGCAGGCCTCGCTTCTGGCTTCGTTGGCATCGGAGGAGGCCTCATCTTGGTGCCCGCGATGGTGGCCTTTCTCGGTTTGGGTCAACATGCAGCCCAGGGGACAAGCCTCGCCTTGATGCTCCCTCCAGTCGGAATTCTCGCCGTCATGCAATACCACCGTGCTGGTGAAGTTCATTGGTCGTTCGCTGCAGTCCTATGTGTAACTTTTGTAGCGGGCGCGTGGGCAGGATCAAAATGGAGCTTAAAGCTGCCTGAAGCTTGGATTAGGCTCGCGTTTGGCGCCGTAATGTTGTATGCCTCGTGTCGGATGCTTTACACCGCATGGACTCAGCTTAAACCAACACTTTTCCCATGACGTTGCAAGCTCGCATACAATCGCTGGTCGACACACATCATGATGAATGGATTGCCATACGGCGTCACCTGCATGCCAATCCCGAATTGTCTTTTCAAGAGCACGAGACCATGGCATTCGTGGCCAAGACATTGGCCGATTGGGGCATTGAACACCAAACCGAAATTACAGAAACAGGCATTGTCGCTCACGTACGTGGTGTTGACCCTGGGTCCCGTTTGGTGGCATTGCGCGCAGACATGGATGCCTTGCCCATCCAAGAGGCGAACGACGTGACCTATGCTTCTACCCAGGCTGGGGTCATGCACGCCTGCGGGCATGATGTACACACCGCCTCACTCCTCGGTGCCATCCAACTTCTTCATGCCACTCGCAGCCACTGGAAAGGTACCGTACGTTGTATTTTTCAGCCTGGTGAAGAGCGTATTCCCGGAGGTGCAAAAGGAATGGTGGCTGCGGGAGTCCTCGCCAACCCTACCCCTGAACACATTTTGGGTCAACATGTGTATCCCCAACTTCCCGCGGGACACGTTGGTTTACGCGGCGGAGCATACATGGCTTCCGCAGACGAAATTTACTTGACAGTGCACGGCCGTGGAGGCCACGCTGCTCTCCCACACATGTGTAACGATGCTGTCCTTGCTTCCTCAGCAATCATCGTTACGGCGCAACAAGCCGTTTCCC
This sequence comes from Flavobacteriales bacterium UBA1112, assembly GCA_002313415.1. Taxonomy (GTDB): domain Bacteria; phylum Bacteroidota; class Bacteroidia; order Flavobacteriales_D; family Sanyastnellaceae; genus UBA11663. Next base: position 12,736 of record DCBH01000135.1, on the reverse strand, counting down.
GCATGTGCCCCCCTGGGGTGGCGTCCGTACTTTCATTTGGTCGAGTAGAAGCGATGGGATCCACCAACGTCCTTCCAAACAGCGTGGCCATTCAAGGAACTTTCCGTTCCATAGACGAGGGATGGCGTGATCGAGCACATGAACTGATCTCCACAATGGTGCGAAACACCGCTGAAGCCCATGGATGCCGAGCCGACTTGGAAATTCGCCGTGGATATCCGCATGTTCACAACGACGTTCGTCTCGCTTCCGAATTGAAAATCGCAGCCGTTGATTATCTGGGCGTTGAGTGCGTTCACGACCTGGACATTAGAATGACCGCGGAAGACTTCAGCTACTTTGGAAATGAAATCCCTGGGTGTTTTTACCGATTGGGAACAGCCTCACCAGAAAAGGACAATGAACTGGGCACTCATGGCCTCCACACCCCCAACTTTGATGTCGACGAAGACTCCTTGAAAACAGGCGCCGGGCTGATGGCATTTGCCGCTGCCACAGTCAATCGGTGAGACAATAAAGACTTCGAAAATCAACAAGATCAGTCCATGACTACCTGAGCTCAACAATCAGTGTGCGACCTCGCACAAAAATTTGATCCTGGCAAGCCGTAGTTCCTCTTCCGAGTACACATCGTCAAATTCCTCGATGGCTGAAGCCAACCCTTCGTCTTCAGATTCGGCGAAGAATTCGAACAACTCCTCAAGGCATTCCTCATCAAGGCTCTCCTCTAGGATGTGGTCGAGGTTGACCTTGGTGCCTGCGCTCACGATGGATTCAATCTCATCGAGGACTTGACCTCTTTGTCCGTGAATGCCAGCAGCAATGTCGTCAAGATTCATCTTTCTGTCCATCAACTGAATGATGGTCACCTTGTTGCTCGACTTTGAGCCACTGCTTCGAACAAGAAGGGAGTCATCTCGCTCAATCCCCTCGTCTTCGACATACTTCGCGATCAGTGAGGTAAAAGGTTCTCCAAACTTTGCTGCCTTGCCCGAGCCGACGCCAGTTATCCGCAACAACTCATCAGGCGAAATGGGGTAATGAGTCGCCATCTCATCCAAACTGATGTCTTGAAAAATGACATAAGGAGGCAATTCTTTTTCAGCGCTGACCTTCTTACGCAGGTCTGTAAGCATGCCTCGAAGCTTGGGGTCAAGAGCTGCTCCGCTTTCCCCGTGTGTTTGGGCCAGTGAGTCCCCGGAGTCAACGTCGCTGAAGTCGCGCTGATCGGCAAGCATGAGGGTCTTTGGAGAAGAAATGAATTCGTGGCCCTTCTCCGTAAGGTGAAGGACACCATATTTTTCCACCTCTTTGGCCAAGTAGTTGAGCACCACAGTTTGGCGAATGATGCCTTGCCAAAACTCAATGTCTTTGTCTTTTCCACGTCCCCAAAAAGCACTGTCGATTGCACCATAATCCTCCATTTGACGGTTTTCCGTTGCCGTCAACAACGACGTGTAAAAACCCATCCGATGCTTGTTTTTGTGCTCGAGCACTGCACTAAGAAGCATATGAACCTCCTCCTGACGATCAGTCAAGGTGGGCGGATTTTGGCTGTTGTCGCAGTTCATGGCTCCTGGACCGTGAACTTCATCAAATTCCTCACCGAAATAATGAAGGAGAAACTTGCGACGACTGGTCGCTGTTTCGGCGTAAGCCATCACTTCTTGCAGAAGCTGCATGCCAACTTCCTGCTCAGCAATTGGTTTGCCCTGCAAAAACTTTTCCAGCTTGTCAATATCCTTGTGACTGTAAAAGGCGATGCATCTCCCCTCACCCCCGTCTCTGCCAGCTCGACCTGTTTCTTGATAGTAGCTCTCCAAAGATTTGGGCATGTCGTAGTGAATGACGAAGCGCACATCTGGCTTGTCTATCCCCATGCCAAAAGCAATGGTCGCAACAATGACGTCCACATCCTGCATCAAGAACTGATCCTGGATATTGCTCCGCTGACCGCCATCCATTCCGGCGTGGTAGGCCAACGCTTTCACACCATTGACGCGCAAAGTGTCCGCAATTTGTTCAACCTTCTTTCGACTTAGACAATAGATGATGCCACTCTTTCCGACGTTCTGCAAACAATGACGAACGATTTGCTTCAGCGCCTCTTTCTTGGGCCGAATCTCATAAAAGAGGTTGTCTCGATTGAAAGATGCCTTGAGCAAAACGGCATCTACCATGTTCAAATTCTTTTGAATGTCCTGTTGAACCTTAGGCGTCGCTGTAGCTGTCAAGGCCATGATTGGAACATCTGCAATGTCTTTTACAATCGGCTTGATGCGCCTGTATTCCGGTCGAAAGTCGTGACCCCATTCAGAAATGCAGTGGGCTTCATCCACAGCAACGAAACTGATTCGGACAGACTTCAAAAACGCAATGGTCTCTGCTTTCGTCAAGCTCTCTGGTGCGACGTACAACAATTTGGTCCATCCTTCCGCGACGTCCATTTTCACTCGCTCGGCCTCTGAACGGGCCAAAGAGGAATTTAAGAAATGCGCAATGCGTTTGTCTTCGTGGTGTCCCCGGATGGCATCCACCTGATTCTTCATCAATGCGATCAGTGGGCTGATGACCAAAGCCACGCCGTCCAACATCAAGGCAGGGAGTTGATAGCACATGGATTTCCCTCCCCCGGTAGGCATGATTACAAACGTATCACGCCCATCAAGGACACTTTGGATGGCTTTTTCTTGCTCACCCTTGAATTCGTCGAATCCAAAAAAAGATTTCAGCGCCTCTTGTGGCGCCAACTCAACCAGGCTCATCGGTAGGCATTAGCTTTGCTACATTAAATATAAGGAAAACAACTGCGTGGCTACACCTTCTTCACCAACAAAATCAGACGCGGATGCCTCCTCAGAGGTTGAGGTGGGGCGCAGAGCTCTGACATTGGCATCACAAGCCATTCAAAACGCGGCCTTGAATCTGGGGCATTCCTTTGGCGAAGCCGTCAGTGTGCTCGCGGAGGCAGAAGGCAATGTGGTAGTCACAGGAGTAGGGAAAAGCGCGCACATCGCTGCCAAAATAGCAGCCACTCTGAACTCGACTGGGACCCGTTCACTTTTCCTTCATGCGGGCGAAGCCCTGCATGGAGATGTTGGAGCCGTCGATGCGGAGGATGTCATTCTGTGCCTGTCCAAAAGTGGAAGCAGCAACGAGGTGATTCAATTGCTTCCCGCCTTGACAGGCCGAGGATGTCGAATTGTAGCCGTAACAAGCCGACGCGATTCACCTTTGGGTCGTGTTGCTGATGTGATGCTTGACATCAACGTAAGTGAAGAAGCTTGCCCATTGGATTTGGCACCCACCACAAGCACTTCACTTCAACTTGCCATCGGAGACGCGTTGGCCATGGCTCTGATGACCCGAAGTGATTTTCAAACCAATGACTTTGCCAAAAATCACCCCGCGGGCGTCCTTGGGAAAACGTTAACCTGGACACTTGCCCAGTTGGTAGACCCCGAACGAAGACCTGCAGTAACAGAAAATGCAGACATGCCGACCGTTCTCAAATCCATGTCCGAAGGCAGATATGGTGCCACGTTGGTATGGCGCTCGGAGAAAGAAGCCCAGGTCGCTGGAATTGTCACAGACGGAGACCTGCGGCGAGCTATGGCGAAAGGGGGGATTGAAAGCCTTCGCGCTGGGGATTTGGCAACATCTACACCCAAAATATTGCCCCCCACCACCCGTGCTACAGAAGCCGCAAAATGGATGCAATCGCAGAGCATCAGCCAAGTCATTGTAATGCAAAACAACACCTACTTGGGGATGGTGCACATTCACGATTGCCTGCGGGAAGGGTTGATTTAACTTCGTACCATGGCGATGGACCAAGCCCATGACGAAGCCCAAATGGGGTTTCTCGACCACCTCGAAGAGCTTCGACGCAGGTTATTCATCTCCGTTGTTGCTGTCCTGCTTGCTGGGGTGGTGCTGTTCATCAAAAAAGATTGGGTCTTTGATGCAATCCTCTTTGGCCCGCGCAACACCGATTTCATCAGCTACCGTGCTTGGTGCGCTTTGTCCCACGCCATTGGGTCTGAAGACCTCCTTTGCGTTCAGAAGATTTCCTACGAATTGATCAACACCACCATGCTCGGAAACTTCTCGGCGCACATCATCGTCAGCGTTGTGGGTGGATTGATTTTGGCTTTCCCCATATTGATTCATCAAGGTTGGGCCTTCATTCGTCCGGCGCTCAAAGTGGGTGAACGCAGTGCTGCACGCGGTGCTGGATTGGCGTCCTCCCTTCTATTCATGATCGGAGTGGCGTTTGGGTATTATCTAATTGCCCCACTAAGTCTACAATTTCTGGGCAACTATGAATTGGGAGATGTCGCGTCACGCATCGCCGTGATGAGCTATGTCAAAACCGTGGCGAGCATCACCTTGGCCGCAGGGCTGGTATTTCAATTGCCTGTTTTTGTCTTCTTTTTGAGCAAGGCGGGCTTGGTCACGGCCGCCATGCTGAAATCGTACCGTCGCCACGCACTCGTGGGCATTCTCGCTTTGTCTGCCGTCATTACACCTCCTGACATCACCAGTCAAATCTTGGTCTCGATGCCGGTATTGATCCTCTACGAAATGGGCATCTGGATTGCCCGCCGCCAAGACAAAGGACGGGCTCGCTGATGCCTCGTCTCCTCACTTTGTTTTTTTGGGCGAGTATCCTCGCCATGCACGCCCAAACCGCAATCACCGGGAGGGTCTTCGACGGCGACACAGGGGCACCCCTCCCCTTCGTGAATGTCAGCTTTGCAGGAACGAATATTGGAACCATGACTGGAATCGAGGGGACATATTCGCTTGAGGCTGGATCAAATCGGGTTGCTCGAGCACAATACTCGTGCCTAGGATACCAAAGCCAGAGCATTTCCTTGCAACGCGACGTGCCACAAGTCATCAATGTCGCGCTCAAAGCCCGAAGTGTAGATCTGGAGGCCGCCATTGTTCGACCTGACAAAAAAGCCGTGAATCCGGCAAAACCACTTATGCAGCGGGTTGCCGAAGCCAAAGAAGAGAATGATCCTGCACAGATTCCCGCCGTGAGTCATGATTTCTACGAAATCCAAGAGGTGGCATTCAACGACTATCCAGACAAGTTGCCCGAACGTCGGTTTTGGGGTCCCTTTTCTTGGGTTTGGAACCACATCGACTCCTCCGAAAGCCGCGTCGCTCTGCCCCTTTTTGTGACAGAGGTGGCAGGTACTTCACGCACTGAGAAGCGGCGCAGAGAAAAGCGAATTGAGGCGGCGCGGGCCACGTGGATGCAAAATGGAGAAAACACCACGAGCATTCAGTCTGAATTTTTGAACATCAACCTTTACGAAAACCAGATGTTGCTGTTGGACAAAGCGTTCACGAGTCCTCTTCACGATCGCGGCAATGTGCACTATCGCTATTACATCCTTGACACACTCAACCACGGGAAGAGGCCTTGCTTTCATATCGCATTTGTCCCTAGGCGTCGTGGGGAACTGACCTTTGAAGGAGAGATGTGGATTGACACGCTCACCTTGGGTCTGAGACACGTGGAAGCCAAAATCAGTGAAGGAGCCTACGTGAATTTTGTTCGGAACTACGCTTGGAGTCAGACCTATGAACAGCACGAAGGACGTTGGATTTTGACCGAAGAAGAAAATTTGGCCGACGTCAGCCTCCGAGAGGGAGGAATGGGGATTTATAGCCACCAAAAGATTGTCAATACCAACTATCACTTTGCGGAGGCTTGGCCAGACTCGGTTTGGACAAGTCCACGAGACGTGAGCTTTGCCGAAGGCTCCAACGAACTGCTTGAGGAAGAATGGCAGGGAATTCGTCCGGATACGTTGACTCCACGAGCAGCCACAACATATTGGATGGTTGACACAATCCAAAGCATGGCTGAATACAAATTCATCGAAGGATTGGCCATGCTCGCTGGCACCGGTTACGTCATTCAAGGTCCCATTGAAATTGGTCCTTACTTCGATGCATTCAGCCGCAACGCCATCGAGGGAAATCGCTTTAGTCTTGGGATTCAAACGAGCAATGACTTCTCTCGCGAGGTTTGGCTCAGGGCATTTGCTGCTTATGGCAGCATGGACCGCCGCTGGAAATATGGTGGCTCTGCTGAATGGATTCTGCGGAAATCCCCTCGAACGGAATTGTTTTTTGAACACACGAGAGACATTGATCAGCTAGGTATGATGGGGTTTTTCGACCAAGGAAATGGATTCAACAGTGCACTGCAACTCGACACCTTAAATCGCTTGAGCGAGGTCACGCGCACCGAGGCCAGTTTTCTTCACGAATTTGGTTCGGGGTGGGGGCAGTTCGTGGAATTTCGTCACCGGAGCGTGGCGCCCCGCGGTGAAGTGTTGTTTATCCGCGACAGCGACCCGACCGGCACATCGCCTTTGATTACGGCAGAATTGACCTTACAGACGCGGTATGCCCGAAACGAGAAATTTGTATCTGGTGCGTTTGAACGGGTCAGTTTGGGCTCCAAGTGGCCCATTCTGACCGGCACACTCACCATGGGCATTCCTGGCATCCTGAACAGCGAATTCAATTATCAACGCTGGACTTTAGATGCAGAGGGTACGCGTCGTCTCGGCCCCTTAGGACGAATCGAATGGTGGTCACAAGGAGGCATGTACACCGGCCGAGCACCTGTGGTTTTAACCGAGTTGCAACCTGCCAACGAAACGGCCTTGAGCATCAATGAAGCTTTCAATCTGCTTCGATTTATGGAATTCGCAAGTGATCGATGGCTCCGTGGATGTGCGGAGTGGCATGGCGAGGGGCTTCTACTCGGGCGACTGCCCGGCGTCAATCGCCTTCGACTCCGAGAAGTTGCGGGCATCAAAGGTGTCTTCAGTACTTGGGATAGGCGACATGAGGCAATCACGGACATTCCTAGTACCACGTCAGGACTCAATGGATGGTACGCCGAGGCAGTTTTTGGCATCGAAAACATCTTCAATGTCTTGCGCCTTGATGTTCACCATCGCGTCACACCCTCCGAGGTGGGTATGCGCGAAGCATGGGGTTGGCGAGTGGGTCTTGGATTGGAACTTTAACCGACCTTTGTCCCATGGACCTCGTGGCCTCAAACCTAGTCAAGACGTACGGCAAGCGGACCGTTGTTGATCATGTTTCGTTCCGAGTGGCCCCTGGAGAAGTTGTTGGCTTACTCGGGCCTAACGGTGCTGGCAAGACAACGAGTTTTTATGCTGTTGTCGGATTGGTCAAACCAGATGGAGGACAAGTGCATTTAGGGGACGACGAGGTCACCAAAGATCCAATGTACGTGCGCGCTCAAAAAGGAATCGGTTATTTGCCTCAAGAGCCAAGTGTATTCCGGAAGCTTAGCGTCGAAGACAACATTTCCGCCATTTTGGAATTGCAGTCTTTGTCCAGGGCTGAAGCTTCGGGTCGCCTCGAACAATTGCTCGACGAATTCAGCCTTCAGACGGTAAGAAAAAGTCCTGGAGATGTTCTTTCAGGAGGGGAGCGTAGACGCACTGAAATTGCTCGAGCCTTGGCTTCCAACCCTTCCTTCATCTTGCTCGACGAACCCTTTGCTGGCGTTGACCCGATTGCCGTAGAAGACATTCAACACATCGTTGATCAACTCCGACACAAAGGCATTGGGGTTTTAATCACCGACCACAACGTCCAAGAGACCTTGCACATCACGGACCGAGCTTATCTCTTGTTCGAGGGCAAAATTCTGAAAGAGGGTACCGCTGAGGAGTTGGCAAACGACGACACCGTAAGGCGGGTTTATTTGGGACAAAACTTCACCCTCCGCTCACGCCCCTCGCTCTGAGTTGGGCATCGAGAAGACGGGCCACGTACTTCCCCATCACATCAAACTCCAAATTCATGGGTGCACCAACCGGGGTTCGATGAAGGTTGGTGTGCTCCCACGTGTAGGGGATAATCGCGACTGAAAATTGTCCAGGAGCGCTGTCCACCACGGTAAGACTTATTCCGCTTAAAGCGATGCTTCCTTTGGGGACTGTCATCCACTCTGTGGCTGGAGGGTGCTCAATCTCCAATATCCAACTGCCGTCGCGCTCCTCCACCGACTTGAGCGTGCCTGTCGTATCCACATGACCTTGCACCACGTGGCCATCGATGCGATCTCCTACAACCGCACATCGCTCAAGGTTGAATACATGTCCGACCTGACATGAACCGAGGTGGGTTTTGACCAGCGTTTCCTCGATTGCAGTCACGGTGTACACGTCATCGTCAATGGCCACCACCGTCAAACAGACGCCGTCGTGTGCCACGCTTTGGTCAATTCTCAACGAAGGCGTAAAAGGTGCACGCACTTCCAAGTGAACGTTGGTCCCCTCATGACGCAAGCCCACCAATTCTCCTTGGGCTTCTATGATTCCTGTGAACATGATTCAAAAATACGCCTCACGCCGGTTGAGAGGGAATGTTGAGGGACAGCGCTGACTCAATCTGACTTGCCTCGCTGGCCTTGCACCATGTTTATTTGTCCACTGAATTGTTCTATCACGATGCCCTGAAGGCGCCTAGTGTACACCGTCGCAGAGTGGAAGTAGACACCTTCAGGCAGGAGTTCTCCGGTTTCCAAATACGTCCCATCCCAATCAATGAGAGGATCACTGGTTTGAAATACGACCTCCCCCCAGCGATTGTAGATGACGACATTTACACTGTCTACAAATTTCCAAGGAAATGCCCTGAACTCATCGTTGACCAGATCTTCATTGGGCGAAAAAATGTTGGGCAGGAAGTAATACGGGCAATTGTCAACACACACGGTGTCGAGACCCGTGCTTTCATTTCTGCGCAACTGCCCATCTGGACCAAGCATCAAACTGTCAACAGCCGTGACCACAAAACATCCCGCGATGGTGCCTAATGCGTCGTCCTCGTTAAATATGGCGACGGTATCCTCTGGATTGTCCAGATGACGCCAGAGCTCTAACGAGTCTCCCAAAAAAGGAGCCCAGTATATGTTGTATCCCATGATGTCGTCAGAGTCACAACCCGGTGCAGGAAACCAACGTAATGTGTCCCGTTCAACAGAACATGAAGCAGTCACCTCAAGGACCATTTCACATGGTGCTGTGTAGTCAAATGGGCGTGCGCAGGCTTCCTGACTCACACTGATTAAGGGAGATTCTACCGTGGGGTCGTCGTAAGCCCCCAAGGTCGTTACCCGATAGCAATATGTTTCTCCATTGACGAGATTGGAATCCACGTACATTGGCACCTCGACGGTATCGATGACAACGTAGGGGCCACCCGTAGGAGATTGTCGCTCAATTGCATAAGCCTCAACGAACCACGGAACTCCCTGCTGAATATCCAACCTCAACCGATTGTCATCAGGGGTAAATTTCAGCCACGGCGTTGTCGCGGAAGGAGGAAGACCAACCAGCGCTGTTCCGCTCAGCAAATGAATGTCAAATGACCAAGCGTCCGACTCTGTATTGATTCCTGTTAACACCACAACAGTATCCAAACTCATTAAATCCGCATCGACATTCGAGGACCACATGGGTGCTGAATCATTGCCAGAACCATCCATACGTCTCCCCTGTAATTCGTAGCGATATGGCCCTGGAAATGCGAGAGTATCCAATTCTGAAGGAGGAGACCAACCTACCAAAATGGATCCTGACTCAGAAGTACTTGCCACCGAAGCCCTCGTCATGACCGGGATGTCTTTGCGAATCCGGCCACATGCTTCTTCACTTGCCAAAGAAAGTGCCCCATCTCCGTAACGCGTGACAACGCGATAGCAATAAGTGACTCCAAAACTCAATCCCGTATCGTCAACCCAACCAACTTCCTCCAAGGATTCGGCGGACCCTACAAATTCGTAACCAACGTTTCCGGGAATTCCAACCTCACAAAGAGCAGGCTCCCAGTCTGTCTCATTTTCTGCTGTCCTGCGGAATACATCATAACCCCCGAGGGTCTGAAACGGATTTGCCAGGTCGTCCACGCATTCGTTGGGCTGCCATGTAATCGACATATCGTAACCCAGCGGTTCAACAGCCAATTGCACGACAGGAGGAGATATAACGGTGATTTGACGTGTCTCAATATCCACAAGGGGAATTGCGTTGCCCACATCCTGTGACTTGAAAACCACTTGATAAGGTTGACCTCTTACCTCTGCACACTGCGGGGCCCAGGTAAACACTCCATTGCCTGCGCCGACATCAGCAAATTCAGCGGGATGAACAACCTCACTAAGCGCTCCACCGACAGCGGACATCGTGACTCCATCTCCATCTGGATCTGAGGCAAACACATTGAATGTGATGACCTCTCCCGCGAGAACACATGTGTCACTCAGTGCCACAATTTTTGGAGGCTGATTTGCGCACAACTGCACATCAACCTGCAGGTCACGCGTCACTTCTCCGACCTTGCGTAGGGTACCACCTACATCTCGCCATTCCTCGATGCGAATGGCCACGTTGTACTCCCCTGCAATTTGTGGTGTGTTCCAAGTGATGTCTCCAGTATTTCCATCAATCGTAAACATGTCGTCCGCAGAACTCACCTCATCCGGATAAACGTATGTGGGAATGAATTCTCCCCCGAAGCCCCGGCTTGGCACAAGGCTGTATGTGAGAAGATCGCCATCCGGATCATGCGCCGCGGGATTGTGAATCCATGTTTGATTCAAACAGGCATTTTCCGTCGCGGGATTCAACAACTGTACACTGTTGTTGTTGCCGGCTTGAGGATCAATAATCAGGAGCGATTGAATGGCAAAGGGTGTATCCACTGAACCTGTCATGTTCAATACCCCTTCATTTCGATTGGGATCTTCGACGGTCAGCGGATATATCCCAGGTCCCCCGTAAGTATGGGTCCCTCGATAAACATTTTTTTGAATGTCTCCAGGCATCGTGGTAATGGGCAATTCACGCGACAGGCTGTCAAGTTCATCTCCCACCTCATCTCCCCATGTCAAATACAACCAAGGACGGTCCGCTAGAGCGCTCGCCTTGGTGTATGTCGTGATGACTACCTCATAGGTCAAACCTTGGACATGAGAATAGGTGATTTCCCCAGCCCGGTTGTGGGTTCCATGTGCATTTTTAGGCACCACAAGGCAGGCCAAAACCATCCATACTCCGGCAAAAATTTGACGGTTTGGCGAGAAAGGGAAGATGACCATTGACATGAAAAGACCAAGGTACTCGTAGCTACCTTTGACCTCACCTTATGAGCCCTAAGAATTCCAAAATCAAGGTAGGTATTTCCTGCGGCGACCCCAATGGCATCGGATTGGAAGCTTTGGCTGACGCGCTGTCAGATGAGCGAAGTATGTCCGACATGATTCCCGTCGTCTTTGCTCCTTTGGAACTGGCTGAGATGACATTTGGTGATGTCCCTTGGGGAGAAGTTACCCATGTCAATCTCGCATGCGAAGGACGAATTAACCTCGTAAACTTTGAAGCACAAGACTTCAAGTACACGCCAGGACAAGCCTCCAAAGAAGCTGGAGCAGTTGCGATGAGAAGTTTGGAAATGGCTGTGGCCCATCTTGACTCGTCAGAGTTGGATGTTTTGGTCACAGCACCCATCAACAAAGACACCATCCGCCAAGCTGGATTTCCGTTTCCAGGCCATACAGAATACTTGGCGAGCAAGGCAGAAGTCGATGAGGTGCTCATGTTGCTTTGCTGTGATGGGATGCGAATCGGAGTGGTGACCGGCCACATTGCGCTCAAAGACGTGGTCTCCCAGTTGAACAGCGATCGCATCATGACCAAGCTTCAAATTATGAATGACAGTCTGACAAGAGATTTTGATCTGAATTCGCCACGAATCGCCGTTTTGGGACTCAATCCGCACGCAGGAGACAATGGCATGCTCGGGGATGAGGAGCTGCGAATCATTGCACCTGCCATCAGAACAGCCCAGAACGAAGGTCTCAATGTTCACGGGCCTATCGCAGCAGACGGCTTTTTCGGCTCAGGTGCCTTTAAAAATTATGATGGCGTGTTGGCCATGTATCACGACCAAGGCTTGGCCCCCTTTAAGGCGTTGAGTTTCGGCCGTGGCGTGAATTTCACAGCCGGCCTGTCCATCATCCGAACAAGTCCAGATCACGGCACTGGGTTTGACATTGCTGGTCAGGGCGTTGCCAACGGAGCATCCTTCCGTGAGGCCCTTCATCTCGCATGTAAGATTCGCCATCACCGCATCAATCAATCACATCAAACTTCCAAACCCATTTGACTTGTGCCAGCAAAGCCAAAGGGTCACTTGAGCTCAATTTTTCTTGGCTCCACGCAAATTCAAGGGTTGCGGTTGACATTTTCCACGTGATACGCTAACTTTGCGCTCCCCAATTTTGGAGGTCATGGATCTGCTGGCAGACTATCGCATCCCGTTTGTGAGTTTGAAGCCCGGGAAACATGAATTCCGAATGCGTGTGAGGCCGGAGTTCTTTGCTTGCTTTCCCCATTCAGACGTGGACCAGGTCCACGGAGAGGTTTTTGTCGAATTGGATAAACTAGATACGACAATGACCCTCCGTTTATCCTTGGAAGCTACCATGACTACCCCGTGCGACCGTTGTTTAGACGACGTGAGCATTTCCCTTACCGGAAGCGACAGGGTCTCGATTCGCTTTGGCGATGAAACATCATACGACGATGAGTTGTGGGTCCTTGGATCAAATGAATATCAATTGGATTTGGCAGATGCCATTTTTCAATTGGTTCATCTG
>DCBH01000016.1:2440-3635 GCA_002313415.1 Flavobacteriales bacterium UBA1112 | reverse complement strand
GGGTCCACTTTGACAAGAACGTTCCCGGTTTCTGGACAAAATCCTTCTTCTTCCGCACCCTTTCCGCGCCAAGCAAGGCTGATGTCAGCTTCCTTGAACGCCATGGTTGCGAAATCACGGATGGTGGTGGTTACGCCTGTGGCAAGAACGTAATCGTCAGGCGTGTCCTGTTGAAGCATGCGCCACATGCCTTCAACGTAGTCTTTGGCGTGTCCCCAATCTCGCTGGGCGTCGAGGTTGCCCAAGTAAAGGCAGTCTTGCATGCCAAGTTTGATGCGAGCGACGGCGCGTGTGATTTTTCGTGTGACAAACGTTTCGCCACGACGTGGGCTTTCGTGATTGAAGAGGATGCCATTGCTTGCATGCATGCCATAGGACTCGCGGTAGTTCTTGACGATCCAAAACGCATACAATTTGGCCACTCCGTATGGACTGCGAGGATAGAAAGGAGTGGTCTCCGACTGCGGAACTTCCTGCGCCATCCCAAACAATTCCGAGGTGCTCGCCTGATAGAATTTCACGGATTTTTCCATGCCGAGGATGCGGATGGCTTCAAGCAAACGAAGGGTGCCGAGGGCATCGGCATTGGCCGTGTACTCCGGAGTTTCGAAGCTTACTTGGACGTGGCTTTGGGCCGCGAGGTTGTAAATCTCATCTGGCTGCACTTCTTGAACAATGCGAATCAGGTTGGTGCTGTCGACGAGGTCGCCGTAGTGCAATTTCAGCCTTACGTTGTCTTCATGCGGATCTTGGTAAAGGTGGTCGATGCGATCCGTATTGAGCTGGGACGCTCGGCGCTTGATGCCATGGACTTCATAGCCTTTTTCGAGCAAGAGCTCCGTGAGGTATGCGCCGTCTTGGCCAGTGACGCCTGTGATAAGTGCTTTTTTCATCGCCATTGTAGGCGAAAATACACCCAACCTTCTAGCTCATGGCGTCAAGCCGCGAGTTCTTGGTTCTTGACCAAACGAGCGTAATGACCTTCTTGGGCCATCAGTTCTTCATGCTTGCCTTCTTCAACCACTTTCCCTTCTTCCATCACACAAATCCGACTGGCGTTTTTGACGGTGCTGAGGCGGTGAGCAATGACCACGGAGCTCCGACCTTTCATCAATTCTTCGAGTGCTGCCTGAACCTCTCGCTCGGATGTGCTGTCCAATGCACTCGTGGCTTCGTCGAGAATGAGTAAGTCGGG
>DCBH01000016.1:0-2018 GCA_002313415.1 Flavobacteriales bacterium UBA1112 | reverse complement strand
TTGGATGAAGTTCCATGCAAAGGCGCGCTTGGCTGCATCGATGATTTCTTCTTCGGTCGCGTTGGGGCGGCCATATCGAATGTTGCTGCGCAAATCGCCACCGAACAAGATCACCTCTTGAGGCACAAAGGCCACGCGTTCGCGATAACCGCGCAGGTCGAGTTCAGATGCAGGCGTGTGACCAACCGTCATCAACCCCGAGTTGGGAGCGTGAAATCGCAACAGGAGGGAAGCGACGGTGCTTTTGCCGGCACCGCTTGTCCCCACCAATGCGACTTGGTCGCCTGGGTCAATGCGCAAGTCTAGCCCTTGAAGTACAGGTACATCCGGTCGCTGAGGGTAGTTGAAATGCACGTTGGACATGGTGATAGTTTCCCTCAATGACAACTGGGGCGTGGAGTTGTCGAGATCTGCCACTTCGCGTTCTTGTTCAACAATGTCCATCACCGATTCAATGGCGCCTAGACCTCGCTGAAGGGCGCTAAACTGGGCCGCCATCCCGCCAATGCTACCCGCGACGAGTCCAGTCATCAACAAAAACGTGAAGAAGTGCTCGCTCGCCAATTCTCCTTGTTGCATCAGCTCGGCTCCTTTAAAAATCACCAGCGTGATGGCCCCAAAGATGAACAGGATGATGAAGCTCGCAAACGTCCCGCGCCACAATGCACCCCTCAGAGCGAGGCGTTTGATCTCTGATGCATGGGTGCCGTATTTCCGTCTTTCGAGCCACTCGTTGGCATAGCTTTTTACACTTACAATGGCTGTCAGTACATCCTGCACAACCACATTCGAGGCAGCCACCTCATCCTGGGTTTGCTTGGACAGTTTGCGGATGAATCTGCCAAAAACCACAGCAGCAAGAATCATCACAGGCAGTGTCCCCAACATCCAAAGTGTGAGCTCCACCGAGAAATAAGCGAGTGCTACGATGCCACCCACAATGAGGATGAGTCCACGGAACAATTCTGCGAGAGTCACGGTGAAAATGTCCTGAATGGTGGCGACGTCTGCACTGATTCGGCTGTTGAGGTCGCCCACACGCCGAGCGTCGTAGAATGCCATGGGCATACTTACGAGTGCGTCGAATGCGTCCTGACGCATGGAGAGCATCATCTTTTCCGTCATATCTGCGAACAACAACACCCGAACAAAAGAAAAGAATGACTGAATGGCCAGGGCAGCGAGCAGTGTCCATCCGACGGAGGCCAAATCATCCATTCTCACACCTAGGAATGGCTCTTGACCGGCCGCGCCGCTCGCGCCAACGCCGCCGAGTTGACCCCAGAGACGAGTGATGACGAGGGTGAGAAATCCGGAGATGCTCATCACAATGGTTCCCACCACAAAGTGAAGGACATAAGGCTTGAGGTATGTTTTCATTCGCCCAAAGCCGCGCAAGTCCTTGTAGGAGAAGCGTTTTTCATTGCCATCGTTGGAAGTGGCGAAAGAGGGGTGGGGACGGCCGTGCGCCATGTTTTGCGTTCGGGGTAAGAAAGGAAGCGCGAAATTAGCCCTCCCTGACCGTACCCGTGTCACAATTTTGTCGAACGAATGTCGGGGTCAGTGTTGCAGCTACGGAAAGGGTTTACTACCTTTGCACTCCCTTTACGGGAAACCAGACTACCATGAAAAGGACATTTCAACCTTCTGTTCGGAAGCGTCGCAACAAACACGGATTCCGGAAGCGCATGTCAACGGCCAATGGCCGGAATGTACTCAGTGCACGTCGTCGGAAGGGACGCAAGAAGTTGTCCGTGAGTTCGGAGCGCCGACACAAAGGAATGGAGCGCTGACACCTACTAGAAACAAATGGCTCAATGCCGCAAGGGGGAATCCAAAAGGGTTCCCCTTTTTCATGCCCCCCAAACCAGGAGCATGTCATTGGGTAAGACCATCCAAGCGCCCTCCCAAGGGGAGTCACGAACCTCACCGTGCAGGACGCCTTGTTGGACTTGTGAAATTTGAGGCGCTCTTGTCAAGAGGGCCTGAGAGCGAAATTCAAGGTTGGGACCATGTCC
>DCBH01000056.1 GCA_002313415.1 Flavobacteriales bacterium UBA1112 | reverse complement strand
TGGTCGGACATGCCAATCCAAGATGCGGGATTGGAAGTCAAAGCTCGAAGGGCTTCCAACTCTGGAAGTCCAGCTTCCACCGCCTTTCGAACCCCGGAAAGAAACGTCCCAGGATCCTTCAGTCCGTGTGCTGTAAAAGCAATGGGGACACCTGCATCGTGCAACAAAGCTGCGTTCGCGGGAGCGAGCTCCCAATGTTTTAATTCATCCAGACCAATCATGCGTGCGAGATGAGGGTCTGCCACATTGTAGCCCGTTGGAAAATCGACAGGAACAACCATTCGGTGCCCTGTCTTGGAAATGGCTTTGGCGCGCTGGTATCCATCTCCGCTACCAACCATAATAGTGCTTGAAACACCAAACTCCGACAGCATCACATCAGCACGGAGTATGTCTTTCCAGCCTCCTGCGGAAAATACTCGAGGTAGCTTCCTTGCCCGGACAAAGGCCTCCAGCGACAGATTGGTTCCTCCTGTCATGCCACGAGGTGCAGCCTCGGCGTACCACCGGGCGTCAAGGTGCGTCTGTCGAAGCAACGCCGTGGCACCCATCAGAGAGTTCGGATAATTTTGGGATGAAGAGCCCTTTCGAAAACTCATGTGAAATGACGCTTCAGGGGCAATCAAAGCTTCTCTTGGATTTTCCAAGGGAAGCACCACAGCCCCTGTTCCGCGGACAACACCGTCCTGGACGTGGGTGAGAAGAGCACCAAATCCAGCGCGTCTTAATGTTTTCGTTGACTCAAATGAGGGGTCAAAAACAGCCGCAGCTGACGTCTCGGGTCGCACCGCCTCATTCCAACCATAAGCTCCTTTCTTGTCGCTGACGTCTTGTGGTGTTCTGGACCAACCTGCGCTCTGCACCTGCGGGGTACCTAAGTCGCTGTGGAGATCTACGAAAGAGGGATACAGGTGTAAGCCATGCATGTCCAATCGCATGGTTGGTCCATCAAAAGAGGTTGTGGAGGAGGGGCCCACCGCCACGATGCGGCCACGGTGCATGACAAGAGTGCCGTCTTCTAGAATGGTTTGGGCATCCACATGCACGGTTGCGTGCTCGAGCAAGGTGGCCACTACCGTCTTGTTGTAGGTGCCGTTCACGGGAAACGTGGGGTCGGGGGTTTGTGCCTTCGTCTTGGGCATGGCCACAGCAAAAGCCCAAATCAAACTCACAAACAACTTTCGCAAAGGATATTGCATCAGGACAAATTCGATTCAAAATGGCGAAGCACAAGCCAAAAAAGACTTGAGTAGCCACGTCAAGTTACGCCGAAAGGTCGAAGCAATGAGAAGCTGCATGTACCTTCGTGCTTCATGGCGGCCTCAAAAATTCCTACGAGCGTTTACGCTGAGATGACACCCAATCCCGCGGTGATGAAGTTTGTGGCCGACCGCAAGCTGACCACAGGACAAGAGCAGCTCGAATTCCGCTCCAAAAATGAAGCCCTGCTCTGCAGCCCTTTGGCCACGGAATTGTTCAACTTCCCTTTTGTGACCAACGTGTTTATCAGCGGTTCAATGGTGAGTGTTACCAAAGATGACAGCCTGGGTTGGGAAATGATTGTGCAACAGCTTCGAGAATACATCCGAGAGTGGTTGATGGATCACGAACATGCAGTGGAAGCGGACAAGGTGGAAAACGCCCTACCACAGTTGGGCACCCCTCAAAGTGATGGGCCGCCACAGGCAACCGAGGGCCTTGATTCCTACGCTGTGAAATTCATCGCTGAAGAAGACATCCTGCCATCTGAACACGACGAGACCATCAAGCAATTGCTTGAAGAATTTGTGAGACCTGCGGTAGAGCAAGACGGCGGGGCAATTGACTTCAAGGCATTCAAAGAAGGAACCGTTTACGTTCACCTACGCGGTGCGTGCTCGGGATGTCCGTCGAGCACCCAAACCTTAAAAGGTGGAATAGAACAATTGCTGAAGTCCAAAATTGAGGCCGTAGAAGAAGTCGTGGCACTCGGGGTATAATCAACCTTGATTCTCTTTGCGCTTGAGCGCATCAATTTCCCCTCGTAACGTATCTAGGGCACTGCGAACGCTCGCCGCAGAAGCGGGCTGGCCGTCTAATGCGGAGGGCAATTCAAAGCTGAGATAAGCAGAAGCACGCCACACTTCTATGACGTCGTCGCCTGCGACAGCGTAAGGCGCAAATGCAGGATTGTCACTATGTAAAACCAAGCGACTTCCCCCAGGCAAGTCGTTTTCGATGCGCTTAAATACCACCCCGTCGTTGCGCGTAACGACAATGTGTGGTCGAAGGCCGCCAACACTCATCCAATCATCGACATATTGGCACAAAATGTAGCTTCCAGAGGGGATTGGCAACATGCTGTCTCCTTCAATTTGAAACATGCGATACGTCCGGTCCAAGGACAACTCTTTGAGAGGCAACCCGAATGTGGGCAGCTGCGACACCCACTCGGGATCTCCGTACCCGTGCGCATATCCCGCAGCAGCCTTGACAGGCACAACCACCACGCGTTCGTTGTCATGCTCTGCATCAACAGACACTGTCAAGATCCTCAGGCCGTCCCCTTTGACACGCCGCGAATTTACTTCCACCTCTGAACCACGCACCAATGCATCAACTGTAACCTTAAAACAAGCCGCCATGTCAATAAGTACGGACAGCTTTGGCTCAGAACGTCCTTCCTCATAAGCGCCGAGTGTAGGTCTTGTCAAACCAAGTCTGTCTGCCAACGCTTGTTGTGTCCAGCCGCGTTCCTTTCGAAGCGATCTCAAATTGGTTGCGAGTGTACTTTCCATGAGCACAATATATGAGCAATGCTCGAAAGTTGAGCATAATTCTCTTTGGCCGTGAAAATTTGCTCGCTTCGGTTTAGTATATAATATTTATACCATATATTTATGTTTGATTGCTGCGAACGATTATCATGATGCGCTGGAACCTTCTCACCCTTGGCTTGCTTCTAACGTCCATGATTTATGGACAAAATGGCAGCGGACCCGAGACTTTGCAGGCCCATGACCCCGCACTGCAGAATCATCCTTCTCACTTCGAGTTGAGCGATTTTGGATTGCAGGGAACGGGTGAAGCCAGTCACACTTATGTCGGCACCCCTCATTGGTATTCTGTTGCACCTGGACCACGCAGTGCCATCCTCAATTTGGAGTTTGGGCCTCTGTTTCCCGAGGAAGCCAAGCCTGCTGTGGAGCGCGCGGCAGACATTTGGAGCCAATCCATTGAGACGGTGATTCCTGTGAATATTCTAGCCATTTGGGATTCTTTGCCTCCCAACATTTTGGGTCAAGCAGGTCCCTATGAAGTGTTGCATGACTTTGACGGTGCTCAAGAAGCAAACCGGCAGTACCCCATTGCCTTGGCGAACCAATTGGCAGGGGAAGATTTGAATCCCGAGGCACCAGACATGGTGGTCAAAATTGCAAAAGATGCTGAATGGTACTTGGGTTTGGACGGGCAAGTACCCGAAACTTTATACGACTTGGTGTCGGTGTCCCTTCACGAAATATGCCACGGACTCGGCTTCATCGGAAGCGCCAACCACAATGGAAATTCTGGGTTCCTGGGGTTCCAAGGCATTCCCTTCATCTTCGATCAATTTGTGGAAGAATCAGACCAAACTTCTGTGCTCGACTACGTCAGCGGTACGGTCACATTGGGCAACGTACTCGAAAGCGACGCCCTGTATTGGGGTGGAGAGAATGGTGGAGACGCCCTTGAGTTTGGACGACCTCGGTTGTACGCGCCCACGATTTGGGCGCCTGGGGCAAGTTTTTCCCATTTGCGGGAAAACTCTTACCCCAACGGAGATGTCAACTCTTTGATGACGCCATTTATCAACACGGCGGAAAGCATTCACACGCCAGGCGGCATCTCTCTGGGAATGATGCAAGACATGGGGTGGTCTTTGCCTCCTGTGTTGTGCAGCTTGCTCGATGTAGTGGCGCTGACTCAAACCGCATGCAACCCACTCAACAACACGTACACCCAAGTGTTGCAGGTGACGTATGAGAACGATCCGGAAACGGGGAACTTGATGGTGAATGGCGTGGTCTTCCCCATCACGGGAAGCCCGCAAACGGTGTCGTTGACGAATTTAACCTCTGACGGATTGCCCGTGGACGTAAACGTGTCGTTCTCTGAAAACCTGGATTGTTCCTTGACTGCGCCCGCGCTGTTTACCGCTCCTGAATCGTGCTGTGTTTTGCTTCGTTTGGCTGAAGTCAATCCAGAGGCCAAGACAGTAACCGTGCGTAACGTGGCCGATTGCGAAGGAGGACTTGCTGGCCAAGTCATTAAGTCTGGCGGCGACCAAGCTTTCCTGACTGACTTGTTGCCTCCGGGAGTAACATTGGCTGCCAATGCTACATTGACTGTCTTTTGGCCTTCGTGGCCCAACAATGCCGCAGGGGGGGATTTGACTTTGCACGATCAAGTGGGTGCCTACGACGACTACGTTCAATGGGGAACCCCGGGGAACTTAGGGCAAGTTCTTGCCAACATCTACAACCTCTGGACCCCCAACACTTTTATTGAAGGGCTGCCTCCTTACACTTACGAAGGTGACCCCTACGCCAACCCTGCCGAATACGGCGTGGAATATTGGAGTGCCGTTCCCTTCCCGTGCGCTGTCTTGAACATGTCTGTTGGCACTGCATCTGAATGCAATCCCTCGGGTAACGTCTTTACCCAAGAATTGGAATTCGAATTTCAAAGCCCTCCGCCCGCGGGGGACGTAATCTTAGTGCAAGACTCCATGGTAGTCTATGATGGTTCCAACCCCTGGAACGTGGTGATGACACTTCCTTCAACTGGCGAACCCTTAGACATCACGGCCACCGTCATGGGTGACCCTGCTTGCTCAGCCACCTTCGTGGCTGAAGTCTTGGCGCCTGAGGGATGTGGCTGCCCCACCGACTTGAACAACGGCGGGTTTGTGGACGTGACCGACTTGCTCCTTTTCCTCACAGACTACGGCTGTATGTCAGGTTGTACGGCCGACTTCAACGGTGACGACATTGTGAACGTCAATGACCTGTTGATCTTTCTGACGTCGTACGGCGATTATTGCAACTGACAGCCGTCACGGTCGAAACAAGCCAAAAAAAAACGTGCTTATGCTCGTTTATTTGGTTTTGCTCATTATTTTAGCATGCCCGTTGTCATTCTGTGCGGGGCTGTTTCATGAGCGACGTTTCTAAAACCTTACACTTGCCCAAACCTGC
This sequence comes from Flavobacteriales bacterium UBA1112, assembly GCA_002313415.1. Taxonomy (GTDB): domain Bacteria; phylum Bacteroidota; class Bacteroidia; order Flavobacteriales_D; family Sanyastnellaceae; genus UBA11663. The sequence continues at coordinate 7,270 of DCBH01000056.1, read as the reverse complement.
ACTCCGAAACTCGGGGTGGCAGCGTTCCATTCTACATCTAGATCTCGACACCTTTTTCGTTTCTGTGGAGCGGCAGATGGACTCCCGTCTCGAAGGTCAACCCCTCTTGATTGGAGGAACGGGCGATCGAGGCGTAGTGGCATCCTGCAGCTACGAGGCAAGGAAATTTGGAGTACACTCTGGAATGTCCATGAAAATGGCACGGGCCATGTGTCCCGAAGCAACTGTGATTCGTGGAAACTCAATGGCGTACTCCAAGCAGTCTGACGTTGTGACTGAAATCGTGCGCGAGGCCGTACCGGTATGTGAGAAAAGTTCGATTGATGAGTTCTATGCTGACCTCAGTGGGATGGACCGATTCTTTGGGTGTTGGCAATTCTCTCGAGAGCTAAGGGAACGCGTGATTCAAGAATCTGGACTCCCTATTTCCGTGGGGCTAAGCACCAGCAAGACCGTGGCAAAAGTGGCAACGGGTGAAGCAAAACCCAACAACGCACGACAGGTGAGTCGAGGTACTGAGCGACATTTTTTGGCGCCCCTTTCAATCCGAAAAATCCCCATGGTCGGTGCAGAAACCTATCGCACGTTGCGCAACCTTGGTATTTCGACCATCCTGACACTGCAAAACATGCCCGTCGAACTCATTCAACAAGTGCTCGGAAAAAACGGCGTGGCAATTTGGAAAAAGGCGCACGGTTTAGATGAATCTCCAGTCGTCGCCTACAACGAGCGAAAATCGATTTCCACCGAACGCACATTCGCCAAAGACACCACCGACGGAGAAAAACTGCACGCCATCATCCTTGCGATGGCAGAGAACCTTGCTTTCCAACTTCGACGTGGTGACAAACTCACCGCCTGCGTGACAGTCAAGGTTCGCTACGCCGACTTCTCAACCAAAAGCATGCAGCGGCGCATCCCCTACACCGCTGCGGACCATCATCTCGTCCCCATCGTCAAAGATCTGCTCGAACAACTGCTCAACAAACGCGTGCGCGTACGCCTCATCGGAGTACGATACAGCCACCTCGTAGGCGGCGGATGCCAAATCAACCTGTTCGACGACACAGAAGAGCGCGTCAAACTATACCAAGCCCTCGATCGAATCCGTGTGCAATACGGCGACCGTAGCGTGATCCGCGCAGCAGGTCTAGAAGCCCGAACCATTGGCCGTGCCAACCCCTTCAACGGCGGACCACCACCCCTCCTTGCACACAGACACCAATGACCAAAGCATGCAAAGCGAAGCCACAGTTTCGTGCCTGACATCCTTTTGCACCTCTTCTCCTTTTTCGTTACACATTCCTCCAACTTCCTGAATCATGTGCGGTCGTTACGTCACCGTCTCTCCCATCAAAGCCGTCGAACAGCGCTTCAATGTAAAAGCTTCAAAGCCCTGGAATTCCAACACCAATGTCAGTCATGGCGACTGCGCACCGGTGGTCGCAAGTGACAACCCGAAGGAAGTGCAACTCATGCAATTTGGGTTCACGCCAGGATGGGCAAAAAAACAATATTACATGATCAATGCTCGGGCGGAGGGCGACCGAAATTCGGTCAACGACCCCAGCTACACTGGAGCCATGGGAATCCTCGATAAACCGATGTTTCGGAAGGCAATTCGATCACAACGGTGCCTTGTCGTGGCCGACGCGTTCATCGAAGGTCCGGAACGTGAAAAACTGTCCAAGCCATACGTTATCTACCCACGCGAAGGGACTCGACCATTCGCCTTGGCAGGAATTTGGGACGATTGGTGTGACCCATCGTCGGGTGAATACATCCGCTCTTTTGCAATCCTCACAACCGTCTCAAACAGTCTAACCCAAGCCATTGGACACCAACGTGCACCCGTAATTCTCAACCCAGATAAAGAACGCGAATGGCTCGATCCCAACACCCCACTTGGCGACATCACTTCAATGCTGCGCACTTGGGATGCCAGGCAATTCAACGCCTACCCCATCTCGCCCATCATCCGCGATCCGCGATGCAATGGATCACACCTGTTGGAACCCGTAGGACAGCGTATTTGGCCAGAATTCACTCACGAAATTCATTCGACTCTCGAGGTATTTGGAATGGGTGAGTCACAATCTCGTAGCCGCCGTGCAGCCGAAGTGTCCGACACGTCAAGAGGTGTTCGATACGACTCGAGCCAAGGCACCCTTCCACGCCACAACACGTGGGGACATCAAGGGTCGTTGTTCGAATGATCCCTGCAACCACACACCGCCTCCGTTCTACAAATCATGTACCTGAACACCCACAGTCGCTTTAGCCTTCGCTACGGAATCCTATCTGTCGACGACATCCTCTCATGGGCGCAGACAGCCAAGGTGACCCACATGGCGTTGACGGATGTGGGAACGACATCCGCAAACTGGGATTTTGTTCGACGGGCAAAGGGATTTGGAGTGGCGCCCGTTTTAGGTATCGATGTGCGGAATGGAAACACTCGGTGCTTTGTGGCCTTGGCCCAACACGCCGAGGGGTACCAAGCCCTATGCCAGTGGTACTCTAAACTCAACCTCGCCGGATCGTCGTTTCCCGATCGTTTGCCCGCCACTGTCCGAGAAGCTGGTGTCACCGCCATTTATCCCTGGTCTGTTTGGCGTAGCGCGCATGATCTCGGCAATTGGTCACCGCTCAGCCATGGCGAATGGATTGGAGTGCAAGCCTGGGAAGTGCCCGAGGTACGCCTTGCAAAGGCCGATCACAACCCCGCCATCGGCCCACGCCTTTTGGCTCTTTGTACGGCGACGTTCACCTGCAAACAAGACTGGAATGCACATCGTCTGCTGCGCGCCATCGACCAAAACACCCTTCTCAGCCGTCTGAAAGCGTCGGAATGCGGAGACCCGAGGGACTGCTTCCGAAAACCGGAGGAACTTCAAAAAGCGTACGCCGGAATGCCCGAACTGCTAACAAGGTCCGAGGAGGTGTTGGCCAAATGCACCATGACGCTTCCAAAACCACCGGGGGGGCGCCTGCACAACAATCCGCACACCTACACTGGGAGCGAAGACGAAGACGAGGTGCTGTTACGTGCACTTTGTGCCGAAGGCTTGGCTTATCGCTATCCGGACCACGATGACGCAGTTCTTGATCGGATGGAACACGAGATTGACTTGATCCAAAAACAAGGTTTCCTCGCATATTTCCTCATCAATTGGGACATTACGAGCTACGCAAGAAGCCAAGGGTATTTCCACGTGGGGCGAGGAAGCGGAGCCAACAGCCTTGTGGCTTACCTGATGCGTATCACCGACGTCGATCCGATTGAACTCGATCTCTACTTCGAGCGCTTCCTCAATCTGTACCGAACCAATCCCCCCGACTTTGACATCGACTTCTCGTGGACAGACCGCGACGACGTGGTGTCGTACATGTTCCAGCGCTTCCCTCATGTGGCGTTACTCGCCGCTTACAACACCTTTCAATACCGAGCAGCAGTGCGAGAACTAGGAAAGGTCATGGGGTTGCCCAAACACGAAATTGACGCCCTGTGTGCCGGGAAATTCAATCCCAATCAGATTGGTGAGATGGAGAGGGTGGTACTCCAATACGCCGCAGTGATTCGAGACTTCCCGAGCAGCTTGACCCTACACGCGTGCGGCGTACTGATTGCTCACGATGACATTCACCGCTACGGTGCTCTTTTTTTGCCACCAAAAGGCCTTCCAACAGTCATGTTTGACATGGTCATCGCAGAAGACATCGGGTTGCACAAGTTTGACATCTTAAGCCAACGCGGACTCGGGAAAATCAAAGACACACTGGACATGGTTCGAGACCGAGATCCAGCAACTGCGGCAGACATTGACATCCACGACATGCGGCGGTTCAAAACGGACGAAGGTGTTCGCACCATGCTTCGCGAAGGCCGCGCCACCGGGTGCTTCTATGTAGAGTCCCCTGCCATGCGAATGCTTATGCGAAAACTGCAGGTTGACGACTACCTTGGATTGGTGGCCGCAAGCTCCGTCATCAGGCCTGGGGTGTCCCGGAGTGGAATGATGCACGCGTACATCGAGCGACACCGCAACCCCGACAGACGCACTGATGCCCACCCTGTACTGCTCCAACTCATGCCCGAGACTTACGGTGTCATGGTATACCAAGAGGACGTCATCAAGGTGGCGCACCAGTTCGCGGGCCTGGACCTCGGAGAGGCCGACGTGCTGCGGCGCGGGATGAGTGGAAAATTCCGCTCTCGGAAAGAGTTCGACCGAGCCCGCGACGCCTTCCATACCAAAGCCATGGCGAAAGGACATGCCCCCGACATGGTTCGAGAAGTATGGCGGCAAATGGAAAGTTTTGCTGGATACGCTTTTGCCAAGGGACACTCCGCCTCATACGCAGTAGAGAGTTATCAAAGTCTCTTCCTCAAAGTGCACTTCCCCATCGAGTACATGTGCGCGTGCATCAACAATTTCGGTGGGTTCTATCGGACCGAGTTTTACGTACACGAAGCCCGCATGCTGGGAGCCCGCATTGAAGCTCCATGCGTCAACACAGTGGGGACATTGGCTGTTGCCAACCTCGAGACACAGACCATCACCCTCGGCTTCAACCTCGTCAAAGACCTTCAGGATGTCACCGTCGCAAACCTAGAACGGGCCCGTGTCGAAGGAGGCCCTTTTGTCTCCATGGTTGACTTTGTAAATCGAGTCGCTCCATCCCTGGACCAACTGACCACCCTCATCCGTGTAGGCGCTCTTCGCTTTGCAGGCGCCTCCAAACACGTGCTCCTTTGGGAAGCCCATTTTTTACTCGCCGCTGAAGCTCAAAATACATCCAGTGCAACAAGGCTAAGACCCAAATCTGCAAAGATGGCAAAGCTCTTGACCTGCAAATGCCCAATGCCAGCACACACCGGTGCAGGAACCGGAGAATTATTTGTCCCTCCCAATCCACGTACATACGTTCTGCCACCACTTGATGCCGCACCCCTGACAGACGCCTTCGATGAATGGGAATTGCTTGGGTTTCCCCTATGCTCGCCTTTCCTGTTGCTGACTGAAGAGGCCAAGGCCATCGTCCAAAGTGGCGTTCTCGCACGCGACCTCCACGAACACATCGACAAAGTCGTCACCGTCGTGGGTTACCTCGTCACGGTCAAAGAAACCTCAACCTCCAAGGGCAAGCGAATGTGTTTTGGGTGCGTCATTGACCTCGAAGGCGCCTGGATCGACTCTGTGCATTTTCCCGATGTCGCGCGTGATTTCCCCTTTCGCGGGCGAGGGGTATACGCAATTCGAGGCACCGTTTCCGAGTCATTTGGGTGCCTCAATGTTGATGCCCAGCATATGGAGCGCCTCGCAACGCTCCCTGATCCACGATACGCCGAAAACGGCATCATGCCCGCCGGTGTGGAGAGTGGCTTTCCCGGCCGTCGTCGACAGCCCCCAAAAAGCGCCAAATCCCAAGGATTTTCCACCGGCGGGTTCCCACATCTCGTTCCTGATTGCAACTGAAAATGTGGGCCCTCTCAGGGGGCCCTGTGCATTCAGACCACAGAGGGTTACTGAATCAAGATGCGTCGGTCAATTGATCCGCGCGCTGGGACGGTGAATTCCAACATGTAACTCCCTGGTCCAAGTGCGCCAACGTCCAAAACATCACGCTCTCCCACTTGCATGGCCCTGACCACGCGACCAGCTGCATCGCGGAGTGTCACAAAGGCATTGTCAATAGTGGGGCCTTTCCAAACCAAATTCAGGGTTTCCGAAGCAGGAATCGGGAAAACGTCCAACGTACCATCTAGCACTTCCATCACCGAGCTCAGATTGACATCCACAATCAAACACTCCTGATTCCCAGAGCACCCATCTGCATTGGTCTCGGTCACGCACACCGATCCTGCACCGCCAACGTTCCACACCACGCTCAGCTCATTGGTACCATTTCCATCTAAGATGTCTCCGCCCACAATGGTCCAATTGTAGGTCGACCCTGCAGTTGAAGTGTACGTGTAAACCTGCAATGTTTGAGAATAAGGGTCCGCGTTACCCACAACTTCGTACTGGCTGATGTAAGAACACAGGCCGTTGTCTTCAATTCCATCGGTGCTGAAATTGCATGCTGTTTCATCGAAACAACTGTAGCCCTGACAGGAGCAATCAGCTTGATAAACATCACCCTCTGTCAAAGCATTCATGTCGTCACAGACTTCCCCAGGAAAAAAGCAGGAGTTGTCTTCGATCGTCGCCGTTTGATCAAAATTGCATGCCGACACCTCCGTGCAGCCGGAGCACGATACATACTCACATGAATCGTCTTCGTCTGTGGCCAACTCATTGAAGTTGCATGCCCCTGCATCTGTGCAACCAGGTATTTCATTTGGGTCACATACACCATCTCCGTCGATGTCAGAAATGCACTCTCCATCGCATCCATAAATGCCGTCATCAAACTCGCAATTTCCATCGTCAGTGGTGGCATTGGGATTGTAATTGCACGCTCCTAAATCCGTGCACCCCTCATGAAGGACCTCCAAAGCGTCGGGACAAAATTGTTGAGCGTCATTTTGGTCCCCAGCCAGAAAAACTTGCGCACATGCCTGAATGGTAAAATCGCTGCAAGTGGTTACGCGGGCAATTAAAACTCTCAAATCGTCTCCAGCAACAGCATTGACTGGCCAATCGCCAGTCTCACCAATGATGTATACTGTGCCATTTTCAATGTTCAAACCAGAGCACAAATCACCAGGTTGGCCCATGCCAATGTGACTTGGGAGCTGACCCGCGTCTTGCGACGTTGTCATCCCAATGGTCCAAAAAGAATCGAATTGGTATTCAGGGAAAGCGGCAAAAAAACCAGGATTGTTGCTCGCATCCACTGCAATCGATGTCATTGCAGGGTTGTTGCAACCACAAGGCGCATCAATACCCATTGGGGGCGTCCCCAAAGCCACCACATCGGCATAAACGGCACCCAACACATCCGTGGGGTTGGTGAAGTTGGCATAAACGTGATAGACGCCGTAGTAGGCCAGATCAGACAAGACGTCCTCTGAACTTTCTGTCTCCCAAAGCATGGAATCCAATTCTGCCGTAAATCCTATCATTTGCGCGTTTGCCGGCAAGGCCATACAACTCGCAAGAACCAGCAGCAAACCGCAGGTCGCTTCCACCAAAAGTCGAGAAAAAGTCAAAAATTTCATGAATCGCGATTTATACAACGCAAAGTAACCTCAAAAAACAACAGTGTTGTCTCTCCCACATTCATCCCAAAAAACACCTTAAAGACTTGATTTCGTCGATTA
>DCBH01000102.1:6532-18924 GCA_002313415.1 Flavobacteriales bacterium UBA1112 | reverse complement strand
AACATTTACTTGCGCGAGGTTGATTTTCAGTCTTACTCTGGTTTTTTACATCGCTATAGTCACGCCCGTCAAACACCAGAGATGGCAACTTTGCTCAAGGCGTGTCCCAATTATGCAATCTGGGATGATCACGATTTTGGCCCCAACGACAGCGATGGGAGTTGGATACACGCAGATTGGTCGAGAAAAGCATTTAAAACCTTTTGGAGCAATCCCAGCTACGGTCTACCTGAGTCGCCGAGATGCATTTCTACAGCGTTTCGCTTTGTGGATATGGAATTCTTCCTCTTGGACAACCGCACGTACAGAGTGAATCATCAAAACAAGACGAGCAACCCGCAAGTATTGGGGCAAACTCAGGTGGATTGGCTTATACAAGCACTTCGAGATTCACGAGCTCCTTTCAAGTTTGTGTGCATTGGGGGTCAAGTGTTGAATGATGCAGCAGTGTATGAGAATGTATCTCAATTTCCCTCTGAGCGTGAAGAAATACTTGATCGATTGGCGGAAGAAGACATTCAAGGCGTGGTGTTTTTGTCTGGCGACCGTCATACCACAGAATTGTCTGAATTGGTTCTTCCCAATGGCCGCAAGGTCTTTGATTTGACGGTGAGCCCGTTGACTTCGAGTCCTGGTCATGCAAGAGAAGAGGGCAACTCGCTTCGTGTCGAAGGAACGTATGTTGAACAACGCAACTATGCGCGTTTGTCTTTTGATGGCCCGCGGAAAGAAAGAAACTGTACGATCGAGGTGAAAGACACTTTTGGAACGACTTTGTGGACACGAACCTTGGCGAAATGAGTCTTCACAGCAGAACCGATTACACCAAGGGTTCGCTCGGAGAAGCGGACGTGTCCAGTTGTGGACCTTGGGCTTTGCTTGAGCAATGGTTAAGCGAGGCCGTGAATTCGGGAATTTCAGATCCCACAGCCTTTACACTAAGTACGCTTGACTCAAACGGATTTCCACATGGAAGAATTGTTTTGCTCAGAGATACCAGAAATGAAGAATTGGTGTTTTACACAAATTATCTCAGCGAAAAAGGCCGAGATGTAGATCGCCTGGGAAAGGTTGGAGCTACTTTTTTCTGGCCTCATTTCGAACGTCAAATTCGGGTTCGTGGTTTGGCCATTCGGGTTTCTGAGAATGAGTCAGATGACTATTTCGCTTCTCGCCCGCGTGGCAGTCAGCTGGGCGCGTGGTCTTCTGAACAGAGCAGTGAAATAACGAGTCGCGAAGCGTTGGAATCTCAGCTCGCAAAGCAAAAGGAAGACTTTGAGGGAAAGGAGGTGTCAAGGCCATCTCATTGGGGGGGATATGCCATCAAACCTGAAGTGATAGAGTTCTGGCAGGGCAGATCGTCGCGGATGCACGATCGCATCTTATGTCGGCGAATTCCAGGACAAAAAGATTGGATTACGGCTCGGCTTCAGCCCTGAATCATTCGTCAACCCGAACAACGAGCCCTTTTAAGTAGGAACCTTCAGGGTGAAATGCGTTTACTGGATGGTCGGGCGGTTGGTGAAGACGATGGAGGATTCGAACTGTTCGCCCTGCCTGGATGGCAGCTGCGACAATGGTATTGGTAAACATCGCGTCATCTACGGCTTGGCTGCACGAAAAAGTGAAGAGTAAACTTCCCGACTTCATCCCTTGAAGTGCCCTGAGATTAATCCTTTTGTAGCCCTGAATTGCTGCGTGTCTTGCAGACGCCCGTTTTGCAAATGCTGGTGGATCAAGAACGACAATGTCATATTCACCGAGTGTATCGGTCTTTAAATATTCTAAGGCATCTGCCCGAATTGACTTGTGACAATCTTCGGACAGTCCATTCAGTCGGACGTTTTTCTCGCATACCTCTAATGCGCGCTGCGAACTGTCTAAACTGTGAACTTCCATTGCTCCAGCCTTCAAAGCGTAGATGCTAAATCCTCCAGTGTAGCTGAATACATTGAGGACTTTTTTCCCTTGGGAAAGGGTCCCTAGCAATGATCGATTTTCACGTTGATCCAAGAAAAAACCTGTTTTTTGGCCTTGTTCCCAATCGATGTCGAATTGATGTCCGTATTCGGTTGCACAGTGTTCTTTCGGGGCATTGCCCCAAATCCACCCGTCATCGCTAGCTTGCCCTCCGTTTTTGAGTAAAGTTTTGGCGCTTTTGTCGTAGATGCCTACCAGGCATTCTCCCAATGCCTCTCGAAAGGCAACTGTCAACGTGGGAAGTGTGCGATGCATACCGGGGGTATGACATTGAATGACAAGGATACCATTGTACAGGTCTGCAATCAATCCGGGCAATCCGTCACCTTCTGCGTGAACGAGCCGGCATGCATTTTGTCCATCTGATTGAAAGAGATTTAAATCACGCCGCACGGCCACGGCTTGAGCGATTTGACTGTGCCACCAAGAATCATCGGGACTAGATTCGTCGAATGACAACATACGTACTGCAATGCTTGCGTTTGGAGCGTAGTGTCCCCAACCAAGCGTACGGCCTTTGTTGGCGCAGACTTTGACCAAATCTCCCGCTTGAGGATCGCCTTGGATGTGTTTGACGCCACCGCTGAATATCCAAGGGTGTTTTCTACGGATGCTTTGGTCGCGTTTTGCTTTTAGTGTGACCGTAGAAAGAGATGTGGTGGTCGTGGTCATGATGTAAAATTAAACTTAGGTTTCCTTGCCTGACCACTGAATCCAATTTTGGTTGGCCCTGATGAATCCACTGCGGTACCAGCTGGAGATCAACATGCGAATGGCGTCTCTGTGGCCGGGTTCATAAGACAGAATCAGATTTTGAGGTTGAATGGGGCCTTGAAGAAGAGCCGCCTTGATGTCTTGACGCCATTTTTTTTTGTCGTTGGTGCAGTCGTCACAATGACCGCAAGACTCGTGTGAATCGTCAGCAAATGCTTGCTCGAGATGTTGTGCCCGACATCCCAATGAGGAAAGGGCATACTCTTGAACCTTTTCCAACTTGTCCAACATCAATTTTAAGCGACTGCGGTCAACAACAATTGTATCTGTGCGTTGCCTTGGCTTTTGCCATGTCAGTCGCCATTGCGTGGATTCAGGCATCCAATCCAGATGTCCCATGCCATCAAGGGTTTCAAGATGCATGCGGAGCTTTTCTTCCGTCCATGTTTCAGGGCTATACAATTCTCGATTGAGGGTGCAAGTCAATTGGCTCAAATCGATATCAATGGGCTGCGCTTTCGCGTGGCGTTCAATCCATTGCGCAAGTGCGTCGTTCATGGATTGTGAACGAGGCTGAGGCATCGAGCTAAGCCAGGTGACTGTTCCTCGTTGTGATTCTGGATTTCTATTTTCTTTCAGTTCGAAATGTCCTGCAAGCGCCAACAAACGAAGTGCAGGTAGGTGCTTTGAGTCTAAAATGTCAAGTGTTTCTGATGGTTGTTCGCCATAAGTTGCATGGGATACATTGGAAGCCCATTGGTAGGCTTTACGAATTTCCCCCGGTTCCGGAAACTGCCGCTCGATGCGTTCACGCAACAACCTGAAGTCTTGTTCTTTCACGTAGAGTACACATGAGGCAGGTTGGCCGTCGCGTCCAGCCCGTCCTGCTTCTTGAATGTAGGATTCTAAATTTGGCGATGGGCCTGCATGAAATACCCAACGGACGTGAGGGGCATCGATGCCCATGCCAAATGCACTCGTGCATGCGAGTACCTTCAAATCACCAGAAATCCATTCATGCTGGCGACGCTGTTTTTCCGTGGGGGACAGACCTGCATGAAAAGCCTCTGCTGCAATCCCTGCCGATTGTAGGCGTTGACTCCATTGTTCGCTTTCGTGACGACTTTGGACATAGATGAGACCTTTTCCGGATTGTCTTTTTACGTCATGCAACAACACCGCATCGCGATCTCCCCAGCGAGAGACTTGATAGTGCAAATTGGAACGACGCATTGGGGCTGTGTACACGGACGCCCCAGGAGGCATTTGGGACGCGACATCCCGCAGAACCTCCTGAGTTGCTGTGGCTGTAAATGCCCCCCATGCTGCTTTGGGGAATCGGTCAAGCAGCGAAGAAATGTGTTTGAAAGCTGGTCGAAAGTCATGTCCCCATAAACTGATGCAATGTGCTTCGTCAATGACAATCGTGGTGACGTTCCAATATTCGCACCGCGCCTGAAATAAGGGATGGTGTAAACGTTCTGGTGAGAGATAAAGAAATCGAACATCTCCAAATCGGACGTTGTCAAGAACTCTGTCTCCACTCTTGCCAATCCATGCTTCTGCACGAATCCCTTTTCGTCGCAGTTGCTCGCATTGGTCTGCCATCAGTGCTACAAGAGGTGTTAGGACCAAGCATAATCCACCTCTGGCCAGGGCAGGCAATTGAAAACACAAACTTTTCCCACCACCAGTTGGCAAAAGCGTTACCACATGCTTTCCGTGCAACAAGTCCAGCACAGGAGCTTTTTGATAAGAGCGAAGGTCTGAGAAACCCCAGTGTTGCAGGAGCAAGGATTGCACATGGGCAGGGATGTCTTGTGAAGTTTCTTGCGATGACATGCGGAGAAGAGACGTGGGTTGCCGATTTTGGCTTCCAAACGAAAAAACAAAAGTGATGAGGAACGTCGTAGCAGGGAATTGGAAAAGCAACAAATTGTTGCATGAGGCTCGAGAGTGGATGGCTGTAATGGAAGGCTGGCTTCAAAACAATCGCGGTGTGGATGTGATGGTGGCCATGCCTGCACCGTACCTCGCTGCATGTGCAACAGATGCGCCGCTGGGATTGCATGTGCTCGCCCAAAACGTAAGTGCGGAAAGCTTTGGTGCCCATACGGGAGAATTCACAGCTGACATGTTGAAGAGCAGTGGTGTATCCGGCGCCATTGTAGGTCACAGTGAAAGACGGTCGCGTTTCGGAGACTCAGACTCCGTTGTTGCGGCCAAAGTGGACGCTCTCATGGCAGCAGATTTGACCGCCGTGTTCTGTTGTGGAGAAACACTTCAGCAACGTGAGTCGGGGCGCGCTGAAGACATTGTCTTGAAGCAATTGCAAGCTGGTATTTTGCGCATTCCCGTCGACCAAATCACACAAATCATTGTGGCATACGAACCTGTCTGGGCCATCGGGACAGGCGTGACTGCCACATCAGATGAGGCTCAAGAAATGCACGCCAGCATTCGTGGTTGGTTGTCAGAGGCATTTGGTGCTGAGGTTGCTGCGCGTATCCCGCTGTTGTATGGCGGTTCATGCAATCCGAGCAATGCCTCAGAGTTGTTTGCTCAGAAAGACATCAATGGAGGTCTCATTGGCGGCGCTTCATTGGACCCCAAAAGTTTTCAGAGCGTGATTCAGGGTCATCCTGCGTTAAATAGCTGATTGGTGTCAAAGTATTTCCACACTTGGAACGTCATTTTAGATCCTGTCCTGCCGGCTCGGGAAGTGGTTGTGGCTTATCTCAATGAATGCGGGTTTTCAATGTTTGAGCCGCACGAAAAAGGTGTTTTGGTATACGGCGGCGTAGAGGAAGTGAATGAAAAAGAGGCAGAAAAACAACTGGCCCAGATCAAGGCATTTGCTTCAGTGAAGATTGAAAAGCAAAAAGTGCTTCAGGAAAATTGGAATGCGAAGTGGGAATCAGAATATCCAATGGTGACCATCGAGGATGTTGAGGGGCGCGTACTGTGCACAATAAGGGCTCCTTTTCATGATTTGCCGCGTCAGGGAATGGATGTGGTTGTGGCACCTCAAATGAGCTTTGGAACAGGTCATCATGCCACCACTTATCTGATGGTTTCCCGTCTTTTGTCGATTTCACTGGCGGGGCAGAGCGTGCTTGACATGGGGTGTGGTACAGGGGTTCTCGCTCTTGTTGCGGCCAAATCAGGTGCATCAGACGTGATGGGTGTCGATATTGAAAAAGACGCAGTCCAAAATGCCTTGGACAATCAAGCCTTGAATGCAGACCTCTTGAATTCCAACATTGCTTTCATCCAAGGAGATGGTGTGGTTTGCGACAACACGAATTCTGAGTTCTGGGATGTTTTATGTGCCAACATCCACAAAAACGTCCTTTTACAGGACATGAAACGGTATGTCAGGGTGCTTCACAAAGGAGGGCATCTTTTGCTCAGTGGATTCTTTGAGGGTGATGTTTCTGCGCTGACAGAGGCTGTTCAGACTTGTGGTATGGTTGTACATCACGTTGACGTTAGGGCGGGATGGGCGTGCATGCATTGTGGGAAACCTTTGGCTTAACAAGCAACCTGTCATGGCTCGAGGATTCTAACTTCGATGCATGTATGTTCGGTTATACGTGACGTTTTTGTCCCTTCTTTGCCTTGGGATTTTTCCTTATGCTCAAGACGTCAAGGATGCTGAGGATGCCCCGGCATTTTTGAAGGAGATGGAGCAGAAAGCCTCTGAGATTGCCTCGAAGGAGGCCAAGTGGATGCGCCGGGATTTTACACAGGCATTTGAAAGTGACGTTGTGGGCGAAGACCGCAGACAGCAATTCATGAAGCTTGTTCGCTTTCTCGAATCCAATCGGACAAAATTTCGAACAGGCATCTTAGGGTACTTCCGCGGTGCGTTGGTGCTTTTGCGCCGACAAGACTGGAAGACTTGGGACGATTGGCACGCTCAATTGGAGTATTTCAAGACCTCCCCCAAAGAACGAAAAGCGTGTGAGACTTATTTGGCCATGTCTCAGGGTCTGTTTCGCGATGGGATGTTGTATTCCTCTGGCGCCGCGACCTGGCACATGCGCCAAGGAGACTTGAAATTGGATGTTGGTGCTTCCGGGGAGCCATTTGTGAATTGCACGGATGGCATTTTGGTGTGTTTTGCAAAAGGAGACAGTTCGCGAGTTTTTGACGTCCAGGGGACATTGAAGTTCCTCGAAGGCCGTTTTTATGGAAGTCAAGGCCGCGTCGAATGGGAGCGAACCACAAATGAGGGCGAATTGACAGCTGAATTGGGACCATTCCAAGTTCGAATGAAAGGCAGTTCTTTGACAACTGAAAATGCGCGTTTGCGCAGTACGCTCTTCGATTTTCCATTGGAGGGCTCACTCAGTTTAAAAGTGCAAGGCGAGAAGAACCTCTCAAAAAGGACTTACCCGCGTTTTGAATCAAAAACGGGTCGAGTTCGGCTCGAGAATGTTTTTCCTGGTGTTTCATTCGAAGGAGGCCTTCAAATCAGAGGCTCCAAGTTGTCGGGAACAGGTTCAGACGGCAAGTGGGCGCAAATCACAATCATGAACCACGACACGCTGTTCATTCGTTGCTGGTCCAATGAGGTCCTCTTTTCGGATGACGCGCTTGATGCTAGGCATGTGAGAATGACCCTTTTGTTGGGTCAAGACAGCATCTATCACCCTGACATCAAAGTCAAATATTTGGACAAGCTGAAAACATTTCGAGCAACACGTCAGATTGACGGTGTAGGGCAGCAACCATTCACTGACACCTACCACATGGTGGAAATGGATGTTGAGGCGTTGGAATGGCCGCTGAACAGCCCATCGGTAGAGTTCAGGCGATTGACGAGCAACAGGCCCGAGCCCGCGGCATTTCGAAGTGTCGATTGTTTTGAGCGTGACGTTTATGATCAAATGATGGGCATTGACCCCATTCATCCTCTCGCGGAACTCAAACGTTACATGTCTAAGCGAGGCGTAAAGTCTTTTTATACAGATGAATACGCAGATTTTCTTGGAGTTCAGGAAGAACAGGCGAGGATGTTGTTGATTGGTTTAACAAATGCTGGATATGTGGACCTCGACATCGCCACACGCTATTGTCAGGTCAAGCCCCGTGCAGAGCGACACATCAAAGCGAGAAAAGGGCTCATTGATCACGATGTGCTCGCATTCTACTCCAACCCTCGACTTTCTGCGACAAATGCCATGCTCAGCCTCAACAATTTGCGGTTGGAGATGAAAGGCATTGGTCGATTCGGCGTCAGTGATGCCCAAGACGTGAAAATCATTCCCGAAGGAGGAGATCTCGCATTGGGTAAGAATCGAAGCTTTGAATTCAATGGTGTTATTCAGGCAGGAAAGTTTGAGTTGGCCGGGGCACGATTTGAGTTTGATTACGATGCTTTTACCCTGGATGTCCGACAGGCAGAATCACTTCGAATCAAAGCTGAGGTAGACGGTCAATACGACGCATACGGCAAACCGCTCTTGCGTTGGGTGGCAAGCACCATCGAAGAGGTCACGGGAACGTTGGAAATTGATCATCCCAACAACAAATCCGGATGGAAAAGTGAAGTCTATACACAGTATCCGATTTTGACAAGCAAGGAGATGTCGCATGTGTATTACGATGCTGATGTGATTTGTCGTGGCGCATATCACAGGGACGATTTCAACTATGCCGTAAATCCATTTGTCATTGACAGCTTGGACAATTTCAGCAAGGAAGACTTATTGTTTGAGGGGGAATTGTTGGCGGGAGGAATTGTGCCGGATTTGACTGAACCCCTGCGATTGATGGATGACTACAGTCTCGGATTCACGCGTAGAATCGCGGACCAGGGCTACCCACTTTACGAGGGTTTGGGAACTGTAAATGGGGAATTGACTTTAAATCTTGGGGGACTTCACGGCCCTGGTTCCATCGATTTTTTGACTTCGCATCTCGAGGGTGAGGACAATACCCTTGTCCCTGACTCTGCGTATGGAAGAACTTCAACATACAGCAATGTGGCCGAAGCGGGAAAAATCCCATTGGTACATGCTGAAGAGACAGACTTTGGATTGCATTCTCGTGGCAAGCGATTGTTTGTTCGTTCGACTCCACTCGATTCGCTTCAATTTTTTGGCGAGGAGGTGTTTTTGGAAGGAGAATTGGAGTTGTCCGAAGCTCAAATGACAGGCCGAGGCACCTTCCATTTTGAACGGGCAAGATTGGCTTCACAAGAATTCCTCATGAAGGAGCGAATCATTGATGCTGACGTGGCTGCTTTTGAGCTCCAAGGTTCTGATTTAAATGAAGTGGCATTTGGCACAGACAACGTTTCATCTCATGTTGATTTTGATGCGCGAAGAGGTGATTTTAAAGCACGAGACGGTGCCACTCTAATCGATTTGCCTGCCATTCGCTATCAGTGCCTGATGGACGAATTTTCATGGTTTATGGATGAAGAGCGTTTGGACTTGTTGAATACCCTCATCGATCCCTCCGCCATGACTTTTCAGGAATTGGCCGACAGAGACCAAAGCAATTTCTTCTCTCAGCATGAGGAACAAGATGGACTTCATTTTTTGAGCCCATCAGCGAAATACAAAATTGACGAAGCCTTTGTCGAATGCCGCGATGTGAAGTCCATTGCGGTGGCTGACGCTGAAATCAAACCAGGTGATGGCTTGGTGACTGTGCGGCGAGATGCAATCATGGACCCACTTTACGGCGCAGAAATCTTTGCCAATGACGTGACTCGTTATCATCGTCTCTATGACGCAAATGTTCAAATTCGAGGTAGGCTTGACTACGAGGGCGCAGCGAGCAAAACGTACGTCGATGCCTTTGGTAAAGAATGGCCCATTCGATTCAACGAGCTCGCGGTCGATACGGCCAATCGTACGTATGGTCGTGGTTTGGTGAGGGCTGGAGATGAGCTTTACTTAAGTCCTGAATTTGCATTTCGGGGCCGTGTAAACCTAGAAGCAGGCAGAAAAGACTTGGAATTTTCAGGTGGGGCACAAATGCAATTTGAGTGCGCTGATTTTAAAAATGAATGGATCGAGTTCGTGGGTGTTATCAATCCCCAAGATGTGGCAATTCCCATTGATTCGCTGGTCACTGAGATGGGAAAGTCTCATCTCGGTGTGGGATGGACGCACAACATTGGAGGTATCAAGTCGATGTATCCCACATTCTTCACTAAAAAACCGGTTCGATCTGATCGCTCGTTTCTAGTGCCGCGCGGTGATTTGCGATACGACAAGCGAAAAGACAGATATGTCGTGACCAAAGACTCCAAGCGTAAAAACAACATGCTTCCGGGCACGATGACGTACATGTCGCGCGGCGGATGTGACGTATACCAACAGGGAAGGGCCAAGTTTGACCTTTCTGAGAGACATCTCTTATCACAATGGTTTATCGGAGACATCAATACCAGCAAGAATCAAATGGTATTGCGCGGCGGTATGGTGGTAGACATGCCCATGCCTGAGTCGATTTTGGAATATCTCGCCACGTTCGTGCGTGCATCAGACAAGTCGAGTGGAGCCAGTTTTGATTTGGGCAATTACGAATACATGCTTCACGAAATGGTGGGCGTGGATGAGGCCATGAAGCAGGTGGCATCGCTTGAGTCGAGCAACCTTTTGGAATACAAAAGAGAAGTTCCGAAGGAGGTTCGGCATTCCATGGTATTCCATATGATGGAATGGCGGTACGATGATTACGATCACTGGTGGGTAAGTGAAGGTGACATTTCAATGGCTACCCTCGGAGAGCAAAACGTGTGGCGCACAATTCGAGGTAAGATGGCGATTGACCGCAAGAATGACCGTCTTGTCATTTACATGCATTTTGGCAAGAAGCATTGGTATTTCTTGGAATACAAAGCGGCACAGGGACTCATGTTGCTTTCTGTACAAGAGGAGCTGGAGCCCGAGGCGAAAGGGCTGATTTCTGTCTTCCAAGAATTGAAGGATTCAGAAAGGCGAATCAAAGAAGATGGGAAATTTTTCACCCTTCAATTGGACAATTCCATGAGGGAGAAAAAGAAATTTGTAGAGATGTACAGGGAGTTTGATGAGTACGACTGACGGGCGAAAATCAAACGCAACACGTTTTTGAGCATGTAAAAGAGGCCCTGTGACTGGACAATTCAGGTGGCGTGGGCTCTGCTCAGCGTCTTGATGGCTCGTTCCGCACGTTGCAAAAGGGTAGACGCGCTGTCCTCCAGTTCTTGCTGAATGGGAGCACCAACCAAAATACTGATCGGTTGGGTTGAGGGTGCAATGAGGACATTTCCTGATCGAAGGCGTTCCCACGTTCCTGAGATATGCATGGGGACAATGGGCGCTGAAGCAGATTTGGCCAAGTGAAAAGCGCCCTTCTTAAATGGCTGAATGGCGTTGTCTTGACTGCGTGTTCCCTCGGGGAAAACCAATACGCTTCGACCTTCCTTCAATGTCGCGGTCAACTGGTTGACCGCATTTTCAGAGGAATCACGGTTGCCACGTTCGACAAAGACTGTTCCCGCCATTTCGTTCAGTTTTCCCAGCAAGGGGACTTTACGAACGCTTGCTTTGCTTAGAAATACGATTGGAGAGGGGCTTGCGGCAAATGCTGCATTGATGTCGAGAAGACTGCCGTGATTGGCAACAAGAACAACCCCTTGGTTGCGATCTGCCAAGACTTGGGCCTCTGGGTGTACCTCAACCCTCAGCTTTGCACCAATCACGTATTGTAGCAAGGGTCTGCTCCACATTTGGCGTCCAATGCGCCACATCACCCAATCGCCGTTTGTCGCGTTGATTGTCATTGCAATGAGCCCAATCGCGCTGCATACAGTTGTATGCAGGATGGCCAACAAAGTTCGAATCGGTGAAAGAAGCCAGCCAACCGCCTTCATGTGGAATGAGTGTTATCCAGTTGCATCCAATCGCCCGGAGTCATTGTTCCGAGACTCCAATTTCCCATGGTGACGCGAATCAAACGTAAAGTAGGAAGGCCTACAGCGGCAGTCATCCGTCTGACTTGGCGATTTTTCCCCTCGTACAAGGTGACCTCTAGCCACGAATCGGGAACGGTTTTTCGAACTCGAATTGGCGGTACGCGAGGAGGCCAAGAGGGGTTGATCAACTTGGCATCGCAACCCTGAGTGGTGATGGTTTTCCCCTTGATCTTCAAATTCATTGGAGTTTGTAGCTTTTCCAGCTGTTCGGGTCTAGCAATTCCTTCTACTTGAACGTGATACGTTCTTGCATGGCCTTGTTCTGGATCGAGCAAGCTCGCCTTTAGGCGGTTGTCGTTCGTGAGCAGCAAGAGACCCTCACTGTCCGCATCGAGTCGTCCAATTGAGTAGACGTCGCTCGGAAAGGGCAAGTTCAAACTTCCCCAACCGCGACGTTTTCCCTCATCCGAGTATTGGCTTAGAACCCCGAAGGGTTTGTGAAGCATGTAAGAATGAAAGGACACGTCGGGATTTTTCTTATGTCTTGTTGATACAATGCGAATCTAACAGAGAAATCGGGTTGTGGTGTCTTACTTTCGTCTTTCGGTTGACTCTGCCGCCTCACTTGTGGGGAGGAAAGTCCGGACAACATAGGGAGCCACACTTTCCGAAAGGAAAGGCGCGTTCAACGGAGCGTGACAGACAGTGCCACAGAGATTCAAACCGCCGATGGCCTTGACGGCACAGGTAAGGGTGAAAAGGTGAGGTAAGAGCT
>DCBH01000102.1:6025-6220 GCA_002313415.1 Flavobacteriales bacterium UBA1112 | reverse complement strand
AAAGGTGAGGTAAGAGCTCACCAGCGTAAGGGTGACCTTGCGGCTTGGGTAAACCTTGTGGGTTGCAAGACCATGTAAATTGGCATTCGAGGACGTCCCGTCCAAGTCAATGGGTAGGTCGCGTCAGATCAATGGCAGGGCCCTTTGGGGAACAGAATCCGGCTTACACCGTGTTTTTGAGGGGAGTGGCGGAGA
>DCBH01000102.1:2223-5808 GCA_002313415.1 Flavobacteriales bacterium UBA1112 | reverse complement strand
GAGTGGCGGAGACGCCGCTCCCTTTTTTTTGCCTGTTTTTGAAGGGCGCTGGTCAAATGATTACAGGCATCATATCGACATCGCCGAAATGAAGTTGTCCTATATTTCAGTCGGGTTACCGGGGTAGTTGATTTTAAATTTCCACTGAAATGATTGTTCAATAAATGCCAAAAATTGATTTTACTTCGAAAGAAATTGCCTCATTAAAATCCCATTTCAAAAAAGAATATTTGCGCTTGAATTCTGAATTAAATCAAGTGAAAATGTTGTTGGATAAATTTGAAAAGCATGGTCCAATTCAAGGGCCAGAACCTTTCAAAATAAGGACAAGAACAGCGAAAGGGGAGCCTGCGAAAAAGCGAGGTCCTAAAAGTGTTTGGGGAGATTTCATACTTACTCGCCTACGTGCACGGAACCGCCCCATGAGCTACGACGAGTTGATTACTGATGCCATGTCAATTCGTAAAATCCCAGAGACTCACAAAAAATCCGCGAAAGCAAGCATTTTGAATGCGTCATTTAGACTTCGAACCATCCACGGGAAAATCACAACTGTAGGCCGAGCGGGCAAAAAAGATAAAATGGTTGTGCTCATCAAATGGTTACAGGATGATGGTAGCTTGAAGCCAGAGCATGGCAGGGCCTTCAAATCAATGATGGGAGGAAAGGCCCAGCGAGTGAAAATGAGGAGTATTCCCATAAGTCCGTACACATGAGTCCGTATTTTCTTGATTGAAGTGCACAATGGCGGGTGGACTTAGTGAGCTTACTCAAGCCGTCTAAGCGTCATTAGACTGATATGAATCAAAAATCAACCCAAGAAAGGGTATCGGTAGTCTCTTGGTGAGACCAGGGTCTCTTTGATGGTCCTCGGGCTGACCCAACGAAGCAAATTCAAGTAAGAACCTGCTTTGTCATTGGTGCCTGATCCACGCGCCCCGCCAAAAGGCTGTTGACCAACAACAGCTCCAGTAGGCTTGTCGTTGAGGTAGAAGTTGCCCGCGGCATATTCCAATTTTTTGGAAGCGAGATCAAGTGAATATCGATCGTTTGAAAACACAGCCCCTGTCAATGCGTATTCCGAGGTTGAGTCGATCAGGTCTAAAACCTTTTCAAAGGCATTCGAAGCGCTGTCGTCGTAGACATAGACTGTGAGGACGGGCCCAAAAATTTCTTCTACCATGCTCTTGAAATGTGCATTGGTCGTTTCAATCACAGTTGGTTCTACGAAATAACCTACGCTGTCGTCGCATCCACCACCAGCAACGATTTCCGCATCGGGTGCTGACTTGGCGAAGTCGATGTAGCCTTTGATTTTGTCAAATGAACGACGATCAATGACTGCATTGATGAAATTGCCAAAATCGTTTGGAGGCCCAATGTTGAGTGTCGCAAGTTCGGATTGCATTTCCGCCTTGATGGCGGGCCAAATTGATGCAGGCATGTAAGCGCGGGAGGCGGCACTGCATTTTTGCCCCTGATATTCGAATGCTCCTCGAATCAAGCCTGTAACGACTTCGCTGACGTTGGCACTTGGATGCGCCAAAACAAAATCTTTTCCGCCCGTTTCGCCAACAATTCTCGGATAGCTTCGGTACAATTCGAGGTTTTCTCCAATGGTCTTCCACAAATGGCGAAATACTCCTGTCGAGCCTGTGAAGTGCAATCCTGCGAAATCTCGGTGTTTGAAGACCACGTCGCCAGCAACGGGACCATCGCAAGTGATCATGTTGATGACTCCATCTGGGAGCCCAGCCTCTTGGAAAATTTCCATGATGACTTGGGCACTGTATACCTGAGTATCTGAGGGCTTCCAAACCACGACGTTGCCCATGAGCGCAGCCACAGCAGGAAGGTTGCCTGATATGGCGGTGAAATTGAAGGGTGTAATGGCAAAGACAAATCCTTCTAGAGGGCGGTATTCCAAACGATTCCAAATGCCGTCTGAAGATTCGGGCTGTTCTTGATGGATTTGTTGTGCGTAAAAGGCATTGAAACGCAAGAAATCAGCGAACTCACAAGCGGCATCAATCTCAGCCTGAAAACAATTTTTGCCTTGAGAAAGCATGGTTGACGCATTTATTTTCGCGCGAAATGGACCTGCAATGAGGTCAGCAGCTTTCAAAAACACGGCAGCGCGATGTTCCCAGCCCAAGCTCGCCCATGCGCTTTTTGCTTCCAATGCAGCTTCAATGGCCTGCTTGACATGTTCTGATGTGCCGTAGCTGAAGTGCCCCAGGACTTTTCCATGTTCATGGGGAGGCGTCATGATGCGCTTGTCGTCGGTGATGACGCGGTTCGCACCGAGGTACATGGGAACCTCAATGGGAGGTTGTTCGTACAATGTTTTGTAGGCGTTTTGCAGGGCTTTTCGCTCTGGTGTTCCGGGTGCATAGCTGAGCACAGGCTCATTGACAGGGTAGGGGACGTTGAAAGTTCCGTGGGCCATTGTGGATGATTTGGTGCCTAAAATTACGGCGCTTCTCGTCCTCGCCCCGTCCTTCGTTTTACACAACCAAGCTCATTTATGTCTGACGTCTGTAAAATCGCGTTTCATTCCATTTTACACCGGTTTTGGGCGGATTCTTTTGTCTGTCCATTCGCGGCAAAGTTTTTTTTGGCAACAATGGTTTTGGCGAGCAATGCTCTGGGGCAAAACGACATGTCTTTTGAAGCTCTGCATGATGAGGCCATAGAGGCATTTGAGTCCAAGCAGTGGGAACTGGCACACCGGAGAATGGCAGAATTGTTGAGTTTGGATGGCACAGATGCATCTCTGCAAATGCGCTATGGAGCGACCTTGCTCCATGATGCTCGAATGCGTGACGAGGGCATACAGCGTTTGGCTTCACTTGCTGACGCAGGGAAGTTGGAAGGAGAGGGTTGGTATTGGTGGGGGCGTGCATGGATGCTTCAAGGTGAATCACAGCTTGCCGAAACGGCCTTGCTCAGAGCATTACAGGAAGCGGAAAAGAAGTCCTCTTGGATCGAAGCCTGTTCGCTCGCCCTAGCCCAATCTCGTTCCTTGCCGATGTCATTCGATGTGATGCAGCCGTTGCGGAAACTTGATGCCCTTGCCGTTTCGTCGACATCCTATCATCGCTATGTTGATTGGGGAAGGGAGGGTGTGAGAATCATGCTCGCCCCTCAAGAGCTGCAGTCCAAGCTGGACAAGAAGAACCAAGTGCACTCGCCCGTAACGTTTTGGCGAGGTGAAAGCGAGTTGTTTTACCACAGTGTGGGCTCCAAAGGGTCTCAAGGGTTAGACATATTCGCGGCAACATTGGATGAGGAAGGAGAATTTTCGAAGAGCTCCTCCTTGTCTAAGAGAGTCAATTCTCCGTGGGACGACATCAATCCAGTTTGGGACCCCTCGCTTCAATGCCTGACGTTTGCAAGCAATAGACCGGGTACAGTGGGGGGATTTGATCTTTTTCAGACATGTCGGGAAGATGGCATTTGGAGTATCCCTTATTCATTGGGACCCATGTTCAATTCTGTTCATGACGACCTCGCTTTTTACCCACCTCATCATGGCATGTCGGGATGGCTCGTCACGGGTCGACAAGCCGCGTACGGGGGCAT
>DCBH01000102.1:0-1841 GCA_002313415.1 Flavobacteriales bacterium UBA1112 | reverse complement strand
CACACAATGGGCAGTTTCGGGAGAAGTGATTCCCGGGAAATTGCGATTGATGGATGCGGAATCGGAGGAGGCCATTGCAGAAGTTGAATTGGGGAAGGCCAAAGGTCAGTGGAATGTGGTAGTTGGTGCAGGTCAAGTTTTACGATACTCATTTGAAACCAGAAATGGCGAAACCATCGAGGGCACGTATGCCGTCCCCGATGCTGAAGTGCCTTCCTCCGTGTCTCAATCGATGGTCATGACCATGGTGGATGGTTCACTCTTTTTGGATGCGAGGCCCCTAGCGCGAGAGACCGAGCCCAGTCCAGATTTAACATGGGGCTGGAATTTGGTGCTGGATGAAGTCAGTTCCATCAACCTTGAGGATTTGGTGCCATTGAGCGAAGAGGTGGTCCTCGATGTGGCAGTAGACACGGTGATTCCAAGGCGCGTGGTGCAGTTTCAAACGTATCCGTGGTGGACCGAAATTCAAAAAGAGGAACGTGCCATCGCGGCGAACGTTTTATCCAAACATGTGACCACAACCTATTTGCAATTGCCAAATGCAAGAGACTTCGATGAGCTTTCTGATTATGACAATGCATTGAAGAGGGTAAAAGAAGCGTACGAGGCGGAGGCCATCTCGACTGTTTTGGCTGCGGCGGCGAAAGAGATCATCTTGGAGGAAATGCCATGGGAAGGAGCACTTTCTTTGGCAACAACTCGGGCATCTGAGCATTGGGCAGTGGGATCGCTGAATGTCGAGGATGTGGCTCGAAAAGCTCGTCGTGCTTGGGCCAGATCAGGTGAATTGTATGACGAAGGAGTGTTGCCAAAGGTGAAGGATAAAATGAGACTTGTGGGGGATGGCGAGTGGATTGAAAAATCTTGGCGAAGCGGTCATGTAGAAGAGTTGGCTGACCGGTGGAAGGAACTTCAAGGTCTTGATGCGCAAACAGTCAAATTGCTCTGGGCTTTGGCGCACAGTCCTGAGGCGACGTCTTCATGGGATGAATCTTGGTTCCAGCCTGAAGTGTGGGATGCCGATGCCATTCAAACATTGCTGAACAAGTCTGAATCAAGCAATACCATAACGCTCGATGCCATTCGCACAAGGCTTTCAATTTTGCAGTCCATGGAACTGAGTGCCATTTGGACTGAGGAAGATCAAATTCAGTCTATGAGGGAATGGAAAAGCATAGCCTTGCTTGCGGCATCAAAACGAGAATCGCACTTGACAAGTCAGGAGGGACGACATGCGGAGGAGGAGCCGAGAAATCCAAATTCGGAGGACATGTTGTCTGACTTGAATGCGAATCCATCCAGTCGCGTGGAGCAAGTCGCAGCGTTGTCAGACTCCAATTTGATTGAAACGTTGAATGCGGATTGGACATCCATTTGGCTTCAACATCAGTCTGACCGGTCGGTGCTTTCTGAAGTTTCGGAGGAAAGGTTGGCGGCGATGTCTCAAGAAACCAATGAGTGGTTCAGCGAATTGTCGTTGTGGGTGTCTGAGCGAATGAAACGTAGTGGTGTGATGCGCCCCAGCGAACTCATTCGTGACGCTGCTCGGTCTGTTCAAATTACAAACGGAAGCACCTTCGGGGAATTGACTGATTCTGAGAGGCCAAAACCGGAGATCCAGACGAGTTCACACGAAGATGTTTTGAGGAAATCAAAGGCAGAGCTTTTGGAAGCTCTTTTGAAGCGTTCAGATGAAATATTAGATGCTCGTGAAGCAATTCAGGTGCTCGAGGCAACGTGGGTTGCGACTTTGTGGATGTGTCATCCAAATTGGAAGCATCGGTCGCCAGAACAAATACAAGCCTGCATGCCAAATTGGCCTCGTGAAGTGCAGAAGC
>DCBH01000103.1:17214-19294 GCA_002313415.1 Flavobacteriales bacterium UBA1112 | reverse complement strand
GGGCGCATGTCCCTCAGCTCAGAACTCTCTCATCGTTTGAGACAGGCATGGGATCGTTTGGCTGACGCCGATGCCTCGTGGGAGCCTGAGTTGCAGCGCCTGTCGCCCATGGTTCAGATTCAAGCTGAGCGAAGCAGCATACCTAGGGCGCATCAATTGCTCGTCGAAACACTCGAAGATGGTGATGGACATCATCTTTTTCTCTATCCATTTGAAGGCCGCAAAGTGCACGAAGCACTGGCCATGCTCCTTGCTTACCGTCTCAGTCTACTCGTTCCGCAAACGTTCAATTGGGCATGCAACGACGATGGCCTCGAACTGTTGTCAGATCAACCCATTCCTTGGGAAAGGATAGAGGATTCCAACCTGTTGAGTCCAAACCATTTGATGGACGATTTGTCCGCTGGATTTAATGCCTCAGAATTGGTGCGACGAAAGTTTCGGGATGTCGCGACAATTGCTGGGTTGGTCTTTCAAGGATTTCCTGGAGCTGCAGTCAAGGATCGTCATTTGTTGACGTCGACCAACTTGCTTTTGCAGGTCTTTCAAGACCACGATCCAGACAATCTCCTGCTACGCCAGGCCCAAGATGAAATGTTGTCCGATCAGCTCGAATTCGGTCGTCTTTTGCAGTGGCTTCAGGGAATGCCAGGTCGAGAGGTGATTCATTGCACCTTGGAAAAGCCATCCCCGCTTGCGTTCCCACTGTTTGTCGATCGGCTTCGTGAAAGATTGACCTCAGAGACCCTTGAAGATCGCTTGAAGCGAATGGCGTGGGCCTGATGTATTTTTGACACCTCATGCGAAAATTGAAAATCAATTCTTTACTGGCTGCGTATGTGAATGCGCTACGTCTGATTGCCGTGGCCTTGCTGCTGGGAGTCACCACAACGTCTTCCGCCCAAGGCACGGTGAAGGGTTTCTTGAAGTCCGAGTCGTCGGGGGAGGCGGTCATGTTCGCATCAGTGACGCTCGAAGGGACGTCATTTGGCGTATCGAGCGATGTGGAGGGATATTTCAGCTTGAGCAGGATTCCCGCGGGCCAATACACCCTCGTGGTCACGAGCTTAGAATTTGAGACGGTTAAAAAATCGATAGAGATAAGAAATAATAAAGTGTTGACTAGCAATATGTTATTGTCAGCAAAAGTGGTTGAGCTTGGTGGGGCAGAGGTGCGAGCTGACCGTGAAGAACAAACAACGCAGGTTCGCACTTCTGTGGAGACCATACGCCCAGCAGACATCAAGCGTATCCCGAGCTTTGGCGGGGCACCTGATTTGGTGCAAGCGCTTCAAGTGCTGCCGGGATTCGTATCGACAGGAGACCAAGGAGGACAGTTGTACATCCGCGGCGGCTCACCCATCCAAAACAAAGTGCTTTTGGATGGCATGTTGATTTACAACGCGTTTCACAGCATTGGACTGTTCAGCGTATTTGATTCTGATGCCTTGGCCAATGCAGATGTGTACACGGGCGCTTTTTCAGCGAAATACGGGGGAAGAATCAGCAGCGTGATGGACATCAGGACGCGTGATGGAAACATGCGCCGAACGGAAGGGCGTGTGGGAGCGAGCCCGTTTGGGGCAAAACTTTTGGTTCATGGACCGCTGCGAGCCATGTCCGAAAACAGATCCGGAGGGATTAGCTATTTGTTGAGCGTAAAGCACAGTTACCTCGACCAAACTTCCGAACTGTTTTATCCATACATCGACGATGGGCGCTTGCCTTTTGGCTTCACGGATGCGTTTGGGAAAATCACTTTCGGTGGCGCAGATGGCTCCAAGCTCAGCTTATTCGGATTCAACTTCAATGACAACGCGAGTGTGTTGGATGACAGCACCGGGGTCGATTTCGCGAATTACGGTTGGCGAAACGTTGGAGGTGGCGGCACATTCACAGTTGTGCCTCCCGGGAGTTCCGTGCTTTTGAATGGCCATTTTGCGCTGAGCAATTACCGCATCAATTTTGACGAAGTGGGGTCTCCCGATCGTTTTAGTGAAGTTCAGGGCTTCAATTTTGGGCTGGATTTCAAATATGTCCTCGGAGAAGACAATGTTGAGTACGGGCTCGAAGTTGTGGG
>DCBH01000103.1:0-16782 GCA_002313415.1 Flavobacteriales bacterium UBA1112 | reverse complement strand
ACGCGAGGTCCATGGATTGTGCAACCCAGCCTGCGTCTGCAGTATTACAGTTCCCTGGCAAAGGCGCGCATGGAGCCGCGCTTTGGCATCAAGTACAAAGCAAGTGAGCGGCTGCGTTTGAAGGCAGCAGGAGGGATGTATTCACAAAATGTCATCTCTGCCAATTCTGATCGCGACATCGTCAACCTCTTCTACGGGTTCTTGGCGGGACCTCAAAATTTGCAGGACGACATTCAATTGGCCAATGGAGAGCAGCGCGAAATCGTGCACAGTCTTCAAACAGCGAATCACGCAGTGGCTGGCTTTGAGTTTGATTTGACAGAGCGTTTGAATGTCAATGCAGAAGGTTATGTGAAGCACTTTACGCAACTGACCAATTTCAACCGCAACAAGCTTTTCCCGGACAACACAACTTACGCAAGCGAGCCCGATGCATTCAAAAAAGACTTCATTGTGGAAACCGGTCGCGCAGTTGGTGCAGACGTTGTGGTGAAATACGAGGAGCGTGAGACTTACTTGTGGTTTGTTTATGGTCTCGGTGATGTAGATCGTTGGGATGGATTTCGCTGGTATGACCCTGTATTTGACAGAAGGCACAATGTCAATCTGGTGGCCAGCCAAGGCTTTGGCGGCGGTGCGTGGTTGGTGTCTGCTCGCTGGAATTTAGGGTCGGGCCTTCCATTCACCCAAAGTCAAGGATATTACCAAGCACCCAGCACCGGTGGAGGGATCGATGGTGATTACTTGACCACCAATCCAGATGACATTAGCATTTATCTCTCAGGGCTGAATGAAGGCAGGCTTCCTGCCTATCACCGTTTGGATTTGAATGTGAAGCGCACTTGGGAGAGAGGTGGAGGCGACATCGAACTCTCAGTTGGCATCACAAATGTCTACAGCAGACAAAACATATTTTACGTCAACCGCATCACAGGGCAACGTAAAAATCAACTGCCGTTCTTGCCCTCGTTGGGCTTGGATTGGTCTTTCTAGGAAGAGGCGGAAATCAACTTTGCAGCTTGGCCCATGGCCTCATCTGTCACGTCGTCCCCACTCAACATTGTGGCTACTGACAATTGGCGTTTTTCGAATTCAAGGGCATCGACAAACACATATGTGGATGCCCCGTCGGTGGTCTTGCTGACTTCCCAATGATGTTGGGCTTGTGCAGCGACCTGCGGCAAATGAGTCACAGCGAGCACTTGCCTTGTATCCGAGGCATTTGAAATGCCTCTCATTGCACGTCCCATGTGCGTGGCCACTTCACCGCTTACACCCGTATCTATTTCATCGAGGACCACAACTGGTGTTGATTGAATCCCTGCCAAAATGGATTTCAGAGCCAGCATAAAACGGGCACGCTCTCCACCGCTCGCGACTTTATTCAACGGCATCAGTGACGATCCAGGGTTACTCGTGAACCAGATTTCAGGCTCATCCGCTCCCAACAAGTCGGGTGCGCATTCGTGAAGTTTCAGAGCCATTTCGGCATGCGGCATTTTGAGTTGGGCAAGCAGAGGCAGCACTTTTGCGATGAGTTTGGTTCCTGCTTTACGCCTTTGATTCGTCAAGGCTGCCCCAGCCAGTTGTAAATCATTCTTGAGTGTAGATTCTTTTTGCAAAGCTTGTTTATGACTTGCTTCAAGACCTTGCAAGGAATCGACTTGGTTCATCAGTTGTTGAAGAAGTTTGGTGAGTTCTTCGGGGCTATTGACCTGATGCTTTTTCATGGCGCGCATCAAATTGTCATGTCGCTCTTCGAGTCCTTTCAGTTTTGTTGGGTCAGGTTGTTTTGCATCCATGAGTTGGTGCAACGTATTTGAAAGATCTGACAATTCGATGTGAACGCTTTCAAGACGCGTTTGGGCATCGTCTACGTCAACATCCACGCCTTCGACATTGGCCAGAAGACGCCGAGCCTTCCCGAGGTTCACTAGGGCGCCAGATTCATCCGCGTCGCATGCATGGGCAGCAGCTTGAAGTGCGTCGTGCAGTTGAGAAGCGTGTTGAAGTGAATGCAGCTCTGCTTGCAGATTGAGCCAATTGACTTCATGAGTACGAAGTGATTGAAGTTCGCGAATCTGGTGATTTAAATAGTCAACATCACCAGCGGGAGCGCGCATGAGGGAATCGAGTTCCTGAAGTTCCTCTTTTGCCTTGCACCAGGCCTGAAAAGCCTCTTGATACGATTCCCTGATAGAATTGTGATTGCCAGCGATGTCCAATACGCGAGTCAAAGAGGGGCGCTCTAAGGAAGCTCCCAAATCGTCTTGGCGGTGGATATGTACCAATTGAGACCCAAGTTCCTTGAGTTGTCCTACAGTGGCCTGGGCATCATTGATGAAAACCCGTGATCTTCCATTACGAAGGACCTCACGGCGAACGGATACGGCTCTTGTAGGTGGCAAATCAGACAGTGTGAGCCAAGATTTCAATTGAGGCGCAACGAATTCCCCTTCAACGATTGCCCTGTCTCCATGTAGACCCACCGTCGTGGTGTCGGCACGATCTCCGAGGAGGAGGCCTATGGCCCCCAAAAGAATGCTTTTCCCCGATCCTGTCTCTCCCGTAAAGACGTGAAAACCCTCATCAAGGGTCATCTCCACTTCGTGAATCAATGCATGGTTTTGAATTCGAATGCATCGAAGCATCACCCCAAGCGTTGGTCGTAAGACTGGATGTTTCCTGGGTCAAGTTGCTTCAGAATGGGCAACAACCTCGTGCGTTCTGCATCGGGAGCAGGCCCAAAGACATTGATGATTTCATCACTTTTGGCCAAAAAGAACACCTGGATGTTGTAAGACCCAGGACGAATGCGATTGGTAGACCTCATGTCAATCAATGCCTCGGCAATCGTAAGTCTTGCACCTTCTGTGTCCTGATAGAGGACATCTAGCCCTTTGCGGTGATAATTGTAGAGACAGGTGCGAACAGGACGAAATGTTTGGCTCAAATGATTCTCTACAAGCCAATATCTATTTTGTTTGCCTTGGGACGCCTTCCATCCGCGTTCCCCTGCATTTTGCGCATTGGCTACAATCGCTTGCGCCTGAAGAAAAAAGGGTGTCCCCCCTTCAAGGGAAAACGTGTCGTAATCCATGCCGAGAACCATGTAGGCGTAGTAGGCAAGCAGGGAAGAGAGGTTGTCGCGATGTTGCCCTGGATTGAAGAGGATGTTGCTGTTGTCGAGCCATTCAAATTGGATGTCGCCATCATTGACAAGCATCACTGCCGTATTGTAATCTGAATTGAAAACAGGACGAGAACTCTGCACTTGCATGCTTCCTTTGAAGACCGTCGACCCAATCGCTTCGTTGATTGTGAGTTGAAGTGTACACTCAATGCGTTCCTCAAATTCAAAGTTGTCCTCCGTCCAACGGCGGCCATTCATGAATTCTCGAATGGCGTCTTCCAAGGCGTCAAACCGGGAAGCATCTACATTGCTGATTTGTGGGGCAATGACGGTGACAGTACAATTCAGCTCTTGGGCATGGTTGTCGAGTGACCAAGCGCTGAGCCACAAAGCAATTAAACCGCGGCATGCACGGCGCATTTGGCGTGATTGCACTGCGTTTTGAAAAAGATGAGTCATGGGGTCAGAGTTGTCCTCCAAAGGTCAACGACATCGCACGCGACATCGTATTTGGATTTCAACTCAAAACTAACGCTTTTCCCATCTTTGAAAAGAACACTGACTTTGTTTGTGTCGTGTTCAAAACCAGAACCGTCATCCATCAAGCTGTTCAGGACGATGGCATCTAAATTTTTGCGTGACAACTTATTTTGGGCGCTTGCTTGGCCGTGATCGCTTTCGAGTGCAAATCCAATGAGGCGTTGATGGGCCTGTTTGGTTTTGCCCATGGTCGCAAGAATGTCAGGATTTTCAATCAATTCGAGAGCAGGGGGCATTTCGCTGCGATGCCACTTTTGTTGTGATGTTTTTAGTGGTCGGAAATCGGACACGGCGGCACATGCCACACCCCAATCCATGTCCTTCCACATGGACTGCACGACGTCATTCATTTCGCTTGCGGTTTGGACATCAATGCGCTGGTGAATGCGTGACGGAGTGTCGAGGACGACAGGACCGGTCACCAAGGTTACTTCTGCCCCCTGATCAGCCAAAACACGCGCAATGGCAAAGCCCATTTTCCCTGAACTCCGATTGCCGAGAAACCTTACAGCATCAAGAGGCTCTTGGGTTGGGCCGGCTGTAACGAGGACTCGTTTGCCGCTCCATGGAAGCTCTGCCTCAAAACGTTGTGCAAGGTGATTCGCAATGTCCTCAGGCTCTGCCATACGCCCTTTTCCAAACAAACCACTGGCCAAAGGACCTGTATCGGGTTCTATGACATCAACTCCGCGTTCTGCCAGCGTTTGGATGTTGGATTGCGTGGAAGCGTGGGTGAACATGTCGAGGTCCATGGCGGGAGCGACAACCACGGGGCATCTCGCGCTCAGAAGCACAGCCTGCAGCAAGTTGTCACATTGCCCATGAACCATTGCTGCCAAGGTGTTTGCTGTCGCTGGCGCAATCAAGATGAGGTCACCCCAGATTCCGAGTTCGACATGGTTGGTCCAAATGCCGGCGTGAACGTCTTCTGTGAAATCGGAATGCACGGGGTTGTCCACCAATGTGGCAAGTGTGAGCGGCGTGATAAATTCGGTCGCGCCGGGAGTCATCAGGACCCGCACTTCAGCGCCCCGTCTTTTCAATTCCCTGGCAAGAACGGCGGATTTGTAGGCTGCAATGCTTCCCGTGATGCCGAGGACAATGCGCCGGCCATGAAGTGAGGGATTTGAGGAAGGAGAGGCCAGAGGCATGGCCAAATCAAATTATGCTTCCTCGTTGACGTCTTCCTCCTCTTCTTCAGCTTCAGCGATGTGCAGGGATTCGTCTTGGAGTTCTTTGATGGCGATGCTGTGAGGCTTTGGAAGGCGCTCATAGAACTTCGAAATTTCGATTTGCTCTCGATTTTCAAAGACTTCCTCAAGGGAATCGGTAGGGATGACAAATTCCTCTAGCTTTTCCGACAATTCTTTCCGCAAGCTCAAAGCAACTTGATTGCTTCGCTTCGACAACGCCACAATGGTTTCAAAAATGTTTCCCGTTCCCTGTGATTCAAGGTCATGGATG
The DNA here is from genome assembly GCA_002313415.1 of Flavobacteriales bacterium UBA1112. Taxonomy (GTDB): domain Bacteria; phylum Bacteroidota; class Bacteroidia; order Flavobacteriales_D; family Sanyastnellaceae; genus UBA11663. The sequence continues at coordinate 11,645 of DCBH01000103.1, read as the reverse complement.
TTGCGCGTTTCAGTCGTGCGTTCAGCTTTGATGCTCTTGAAATTGGTACTCATACCTCAACGGTTTTCAGAATTCATTTTTGTGTCTGCTTCCAGCTGCGAGACGGAAAGGACCGATTTGTCAAACAAGGTTCGGGCCTCGCTCAGTCGCGAACTATCTGGAAAACGGGATGCAAAGGTATGAAAAGCCTGAATAGCATCATTGTATCGTTCCAATTTCCTTCGATTGGTGCTTTGCTCTGCGTAGCGATAGTGGCTGTCGATGATGAGATACTGAAGTTCCTCCTGATACGGTGATCCAGGGTAATCCTCAATCGCGTGTGCCATAGCGATGGTGGCACTTTTGTAGTTGCCCGTCTTGTGGTAAAGACGCGCGTTTTCAAATGCTTTGACTTCGAGTTTGCTCCGCAAGGTTTCAATCATGTTCTGCGTGCTGTCGCGCAAAGCACTGGAGGGGTAACGATCCATGAAAAGTTGCAATTCGTCAATCGCGGTGCGAGTGTCTGTTTGGTCCAAACTTGATTCAGGAGATAGATAGTAGGAACACAACGCGGCGCGGAACATGCCTTCTTCGACTCTTGTGTCGTTTGGGAAGGTCTTGACAAATGACTGGAAGTAATAGCGACTCAAATAAAAGTCGTTGATGCAGTCATGCGTCAGCGCTCGGTTCCAATGAATGTCAGGTGCACGCTCTGTTCCGCGCGCCAAACGCATGAGCTCATCGTACAAAGGCAAGGCACGAAAACAATTGCCGGAATCCAAAGCGGACTCAGCATAACTCAGCTTGTCCTCCACATCTCCTGACTTGAGAATCTTGTTGTAATCAGAGCACTGCGTGAAAAAGGAAATGCCAAATGCCCCGAAGACGACCAACCAGAAAGAGGATAGTTTCATGGGCGCCCAAAATACAACGCATGCACGGACGCGTGGTGAAAACTGTGTAAACATGAACCTCATGACCTTGGTCGTGCAACATAGCTTTGGCCTTTGTACATTCACATCCTCTAAATCCTTGATTTTTGGACATTTTTGAACGAATCCGCGAGCAACGTGGGCCTTTGGGTCAACACGCACGCGACTGTCACGGTTATTTCACCTTTCCCAAGTTGGAAGGTGAGATCAGCAATCGCATGACCTTCCGAGGAAAAGAACTCCTGATTTGGAGTGTCAACAATTACCTCGGCCTTGCCAATCACCCTGAAATTCGCAAAGTCGATGCTGAAGCAGCGGCTGAGTGGGGCATGGGATATCCTATGGGAGCCCGAATGATGTCAGGGCAGACGTCGGAGCACGAGGCACTAGAATCAGAGTTGGCAGATTTCATGCAAAAGGAGGATGCTTTCCTCCTCAATTTTGGCTACCAAGGTTGCCAATCCACAATTGAAGCACTTGTTTCACGCCATGATGTCATTGTGTACGACAGTGAATCTCACGCGTGCATGGTAGATGGCGTTCGTCTTCACCAAGGCAAGCGATTTGTGTTTCAGCACAACGACATGGAAAGCTTTGAAAAGCAGCTTGTCCGGGCAAAGAATTTGACCGACCAAACAGGTGGAGGCATCCTCGTGGTCACCGAAGGTGTCTTTGGCATGGCTGGGGACCAGGGAAAACTGTCGGAAATATGCAAATTCAAAGAGGAGTATCAGTTCCGTCTTTTCGTCGATGACGCACACGGATTTGGCACAGTCGGCGAAAATGGAAGAGGTGCGGGGGATTACCAAGGCTGCCACGACCAAATTGACGTGTACTTCGGAACCTTTGCCAAAGCCATGGCAACGATCGGGGCATTTGTTGCAGGTGACGAAGACGTCATTGAATATCTCCGGTACAACATGCGCTCCCAAACCTTTGCCAAATCGCTGCCTATGCCGATTGTCGTGGGGGCAAGGAAGCGACTTGAAATGCTTCGCAGTCAACCCGAGCACAAAGAGAATCTTTGGAAAGTTGCCCATGCCCTTCAAGATGGCCTTCGCGCTGAAGGATTTAATCTTGGTGTCACCAATTCGTGCGTGACACCAGTATTCCTGAGCGGTGGTCTCGGTGAGGCAACCAACTTGACCCTTGACCTGAGAGAGAATTACGGCATCTTCTGTTCAATCGTGGTGTATCCTGTGGTTCCCAAGGACACCATCATGTTGCGCTTGATTCCGACTGCCGTTCATACTCTGGAAGATGTTCAATACACCATTGAAACATTTACGAAAGTGAAAAACAAATTGTTCGCGGGGGAGTACAAGAGCGAGAAAATCGCTTCTTGGGCGTGATGCACTGATGCGAATTTTCATCGAGTTGGCTTTCGATGGCACTCATTATCATGGGTGGCAACGTCAGCCGAATTCAATTTCAATTCAAGAGGTTCTGGAGGACGCCATGGCGAGGATGTTTGGTGCTCCGTGTCCTGTGATGGGGTGCGGCAGAACAGACGCAGGTGTCCACGCCAAATATTTTGTTGCTCATGCTGAATTGCCTGATGATGCATTGAAATTGAAAGATTCCTCTTGGGGCGAAGTGACCATGAAATTAAACGGCATGCTGCCGGAGGATGTCGCCATTTTTGGATGTCATGGTGTCAATTTGAAATCGCATGCACGTTTTGATGCTGTGGAACGGGGATACACGTACTATGTCCACAACAGGAAAGATGTTTTTCTCCAAGGGCGATCGACTCGAGTTTTTGGGGATTTGGATGTAGGTGCAATGCAAAGGGCGAGTAACCATTTGGTGGGGAAGAGAGACTTCGCGTCATTCTGCAAAGCAGGATCGGGACAAGGCACGACCATGTGCGATGTGCGCGAAGCACGTTGGGAAATACTCGGACCACACCGGTGGGCATTTCACATCAGCTCAGATCGATTTTTACGGAACATGGTTCGGGCAATTGTTGGGACGTTGTTAGACGTGGGCAGAGGAAAGTGTGATGCTGACGATGTGCCTAGAATTTTGGAGGCTCGCAATCGCAGTGCCGCGGGCAAAAGCGTTCTCGGATGTGGATTGTATCTCACGAAAGTGACTTATCCAAAGGCAATCTTTACGCCCTTGGGCACAAAGTATCTTTGACCCATGTCGGAAGGCAAACCTTCATCCAAGGCCGGAAATATCTTCGACGTGGAAACGATTCGGATGATTCTTGCTCAAGTGGGTCCGTATCGAAAGCGCTTTGTGTGGACGGGGTTTATGGTGGTGGTGTTGTCAAGTTTGGTTTGGATCCGTCCAGCATTGATTCGTCAAGCTGTGGATGTTCACATTGCCTCAGGTGATCTCAATGGTTTGCTCCGCGTTTTTTTGATGGTCGTGGCGGTCTTGGTGGTCGAAGCCCTAGTGCAATACCGAGTGACGTATTTGGCGAATTGGGTAGCGCAAAGTGTCAGTTTGGATCTGCGTGCCAAGTTGTATCGCCACGTGTCACGTTTTCGGCTCAAATACTTTGATCAAACCCCTGTTGGGGCGCTCGTGACACGCCATGTCAGTGACATTGATGGAATTGCGAATGTGTTCAGCAACGGCATTTTGAATGCTGTCGGGGATTTGCTTGCATTGTTTGTGGTCATTGGAGCCATGTTGTACATCGACTGGAGTCTCACGCTTGTGGTGCTCCTGCCCATTCCAATTTTGTTGCTCGCGACGCGAGTATTTCAAAAACACATCAAAGGAGCTTTCGTAGATGTGCGCAATCAAGTTGCCCGAATCAATGAGTTTGTTCAAGAGCATGTTACTGGCATGCACATCGTTCAAGCTTTTAATCGCGAACGTATTGAGGCAGAGTCTTTTGCCGAAATCAATCGATTGCATCGAGATGCCAACATTCGTTCCATTTGGGCGTATAGCGTTTTCTTTCCCGTGGTGGAAATGCTCAGCGCGACAAGTGTGGGTCTGTTGTTGTGGCTCGGCATTGGTCATGTTGTCCAAGGCGGGTTGACGTTAGGTGTGGTGCTCCAATTCATCTTGTACGTCTTCATGTTGTACCGTCCCATTCGGCAGCTTGCTGATCGATTTAATGTACTTCAGATGGGCATCGTGAATGCTGATCGGGTTTTTAAGTTGCTGCATCGTGACGACAGCATCCCAGAGCCTGTGACTCCTGCACTTCCTTCGTGGGAAGGTGAGATTGAGTTTCAAGACGTTTGGTTCGCCTATTTGACCAAAGACGACGGTTCACCTGATTGGGTTTTGCGCGGGGTTTCTTTCGTGGTGAAGCCAGGGGAGCGTGTGGCATTTGTTGGAGCGACAGGGGCCGGGAAAAGTTCGATTGTGAATTTGATCTCGCGTTTTTACGAATTTCAAAAAGGAACAATCACCATTGATGGCGTGAACATTCGTGACATTCCAGTGGATGCTTTGCGCAGTCGCATAGGTGCGGTTTTGCAAGATGTCTTTCTCTTCAGTGGGTCATTGCGGGAAAACATGAGGCTTCACGACAACAGCATCACAGATGATCAAATTCGAGATGCCATTCGAGTGGTGGGTGCAGAACGATTTGTCAAACGCTTGCCGAATGGATTGGATCATAATGTGAGGGAGCGCGGGGCAACATTGAGTGTGGGACAGCGACAGTTGATTGCTTTCGTGCGGGCTTATCTAAGCAATCCGCATATACTCATATTGGATGAGGCAACATCGAGCATTGACAGCGAAAGTGAAAAATGGGTTCAGCGCGCCACAAAAGCGCTTACGCAGGGGCGTACGTCATTGCTTGTTGCGCATCGGCTCAACACAGTTCGCGACGCAGACCGCATAGTGGTATTGCATCAAGGCGAATTGGTCGAGCAGGGGACGCACGATGAGCTGGTGGACCTAGGAAAAGTGTATCACGGCCTTTTTGAAATGCAATTCCAAAGGTTGGACTGACAACTCACTGAAGGAACCTTCGGACGTTCAGGATCAGGTGTATTCTTGAGCCAAAATGATCACGCCCAGCTTTTGGATTTTTTGAATCCAGTTGCGGTAAGCCATGCCACTTGTTCGCCTTTTTGGTTTTGCACCACAACATCGACATGTACAATTCGTTGGCCCTCGCCACGCGGAATGGCTTCTGATACGAGTGTGTCGCCCAGCATGACTGGTGCGAGGTGTTGAATCGTACTTGTTACGCTGACCGCGTGCTTGCCTTTGGCATTGACTGCAAATGCGAGTGTGCTGTCGGCAAGGGCATAGGTAATGGCTCCGTGAGCGATTCCAAAGCCGTTGACCATGTCTTTTCTCACTTGAAGCCGGCAACGGCAAACGCCCGGTGCACTTTCCAAGACTTCAATTCCAAGCCACTGACTCATGTTGTCGTCAGCCATCATGCGAGAGACGATGGGATGCATCTTGGATTCACTCATGCGAGTAAGATAGATATCAGATGCACTTGAAATGCTCAAAAGGTTCAAGGCAATCGTTGCATTTGAAATGCGCCTTGCATGCGGTACTTCCGAAGGCAGAAATCATCGTTGTATTCTTGGACTGACACCTCGGGCATGGGATGATTTTACCTTGACCCATCAGAAACGCTCGATCGGCACTGCGTCCCTCTGGTGGGGCCAGGCCGTGTTCACGCATCTTGACATAGGCTGAAGGCAAAATCCAATCTGTGGTCCAAGCTGGACTCAGAACAACCTCTACCTTGGCATTGGCCTCAACTGCTCTCACCGCCTTCTCGATGTCCTCTGAGATGACGTCTGTGGCAGGGCATCCAGAATAGGTGGGAGTGAGAGAAACTACAATTTGGTCCTCTTGCAGCGACACACCACGAACCATACCCATTTCTTCTACGGTGAGATAGGGGAGCTCGGGGTCATTCACAGTCCGGACCATGGTCCAAACCCGTTCAATGCGCTGCTCGTCGGTTACCACGACGCATCGGGATAAGTGCGCGGCAGTATTTGCATTTCTGCCAGCATGTAACTGAGATGCTCACTGTGAATGCCCTGTTTTCCACCACGTTGCATCCAACCGTCCTCGGGTCGCTGCAGGGTCGCCTTTTGGAGGCAGTCATCAATGCGGGTATTCCATGTGTCACGGAGCAATTCAAGGTTCGGCAGAAGGCCAGCTTCAAATCCTGCCTGATCAACCTCATCGGCCTCAAAAAGCTCTCCTGTGTAGCTCCACAGGTCGTGGATGCTTTGTTGCACTTTGTTGTGACTTTCCTCGGTGCCATCTCCAAGACGAATGATCCATTGAGCAGAGTGTTCCCAATGATATTGAAGCTCTTTCAAAGCCTTGGAGGCAATTCCTGCGACTTCTGCATCCATCAATTGTCTGGACAAAAAGACATAGCGTTCAAGGGCGAAGGCACTGAAGAAGAATTGTCGCACAATGGTGTCGCCAAAATGGCCATTGGGCAACTCAAGAAGTAGGTGATTTTGGAAGTCTCGGTCCGACCGGAAGAAAGCAAGCTTGTCTTCGTCTCGGCCTTGATTTTCTCGAGCTGCAGCCAGGGTGTAAAAATTTCGAGCTTGACCAATCAGATCGAGTGCGGTGTTGGACAGGGCGATGTCCTCTTCCAAAATTGGACCGTGACCACACCATGCAGATAGCCTTTGCCCAAGGACAAGCGTGTCATCTCCAAGGCGCAAGATTGCTTGAATATGTTGATCCTCGGTCATGCTCACATGTTGTTGACTTCGTCTGGCAATTTGTAAAAAGTCGGGTGACGATACACTTTGTCGTTGGCCGGATCAAACATGACTTCTTTGTCGTCTGGACTCGATGCTGTGATGGATTCCGCGGGGACCACCCAAATGCTTACACCTTCCTGCCTGCGCGTGTACACGTCACGCGCATTTTGGATGGCCATCTGGGCATCTGGAGCATGAAGGGAGCCAGCATGCTTGTGACCCAAGCCTTGCCTACTTCGGATAAAGACCTCCCAGAGAGGCCACTCATTTTGGGTCGAGCTCATGCGGCGTGAGTTGCGCTTTTGCTCCTCTTTTCATTCTCCTTTTTGGCATATGCATTTGCCGCTTCACGTACCCATGCTCCTTCGTCGTGTGCTTTCACACGAGCGGCGATACGCTCTTTGTTGCAAGGGCCATTGCCTTGGATCACATTGTAAAATTCTTCCCATTGAATTTCGCCAAAATCGTAGTGGCCTCGTTCCTCATTCCACTTCAAATCAGGGTCGGGGATGGTGAGTCCAAGCAATTCGGCCTGAGGAACAGTCATGTCCACGAATCGCTGGCGCAATTCGTCATTGGAAAAGCGCTTGATGTTCCACTTCATGCTTTGAGCTGAGTGCGGGGAGTCCGCATCGTTGGGGCCAAACATCATCAGTGAAGGCCACCACCAGCGATTCAAGGCATCTTGTGCCATGTCTTTTTGCTCGTCTGTGCCTTGTGCCAGATTGAGCATGACTTGGAAACCTTGTCGCTGGTGAAAGCTTTCCTCTTTGCACACGCGGACCATTGCACGTGCGTATGGGCCATAACTGCATTTGCACAATGGCACTTGGTTCATGATGGCCGCACCGTCCACCAACCAGCCGACAGCTCCCATATCTGCCCATGTCAGGGTAGGATAGTTAAATATGGAGCTGTATTTGGCTTTCCCAGTATGCAAATCGTTCAGCATTTGGTTCCGCGTCACACCAAGTGTCTCTGCTGCCGAGTACAAGTAAAGGCCGTGACCGGCTTCGTCTTGCACTTTGGCAAGTAAAATGGCTTTCCGCTTGAGAGACGGGGCACGTGATATCCAATTGCCCTCGGGGAGCATCCCTACGATTTCGCTGTGGGCGTGCTGGCTGATTTGCCGAATCAACGTCTTTCGGTAAGAATCGGGCATCCAGTCTTTGGGCTCGATTTTTTTCTCCTCCGCAACGTAGGCCTCGAAACGTGCTTCCAGATTTTTATCGGTTTCACTCATGGACATAGTTTCTTCAAAATTAATCAACGACACCTCGCTTGTGCTTCCTTGTACATCACAATGTACCCAAACCCAGGTGTGGACTACTTTCGTAGCTATGGCATCTTTCTATTCATTGCGCGTCCTCAGCGTTGAACGAGAAACTTCTGATTCTGTCGTCGTGTCCTTCGATGTCCCGGCTGAACTCAGAGACTCGTTTTCTTTTGAGGCAGGTCAATACCTGACCTTGCGGACGCCAATTGAAGGCGAGGAGGTGCGCCGGAGCTACTCGTTGTGTTCTGCTCCTCATGAGGGGGCTTGGAAAGTGGGAATCAAAAAGGTTCCCGGCGGGAAATTTTCGACGTTTGCCAGCGAGGTGCTTGAGGCTGGAGCTGAAATGGACGTCATGAACCCTCAGGGGCGTTTTCTTTTGAAAGAGGGTTCGGGCCTGCATCATCTCGGAATTGCCGCGGGGTCAGGCATAACTCCAATTTTGAGCCAAATAAAACAAGTTTTATCTGAAGACCCTGCAGCATCGTACAGTTTGTTCTACAGCAACAAGACCGCTGCAAGCACCATGTTCAGGGAGGAATTGCAGGACTTGAAAGACCGGTTTTTGGATCGCTTGCGGGTCTTTTATTTGCTTACACGCGAACCCGTCGATGCAGACTTGCTTTCAGGTCGTTTGGACCAGGACCGATGCAAACGTCTCATTGATACGTTCTGCAAAGGTCGAACTCTAGATGCGGCCTATCTCTGTGGGCCCGAATCCATGATCATGAATTGCAAGGAGGCTTTGGTCGAAGCAGGAATGGCAGAAGGCGACGTCAAATTCGAATTGTTCACATCTGCAAGCGCGGTGAAGCCTCAAGTTCAAGTGGTTGAAACGTTGGATACAGATACAGTAATGATGCAGGTTGTACTCGATGGTGTGACAACATCGGTCGAGCTGGAGAAGGATAAAAACTTACTTGACGCGGCTTTAGATGCGGGCTTGGACGCACCCTACAGTTGCCTGGGAGGGGTATGTTGTACCTGCCGAGCCAAAATGGTCGAAGGCAAAGCCACCATGAACATCAATTATGCTCTTGAGCCGGGAGAGGTCGAACGTGGCTATGTATTGTCATGTCAAGCTCATGTGGACGGATCCGGGCCTGTTGTACTCGATTTTGACCAACAATGATTCCAACCCGTGGTGAAATCAACATGGACAAAATCTTGGTTTAGGCGCGCTCAGACAATTCGAGCCACCTAAGCTCAGCCGCATCTATTTTCTCTGTCAATTTACCCAATGCCTCACCGAGGGCCTTCATTTTACCATGGTCAGATTCGGCAAGCATTTCGGTCTGCAGTTCGTCGCGCCGAGCTTCAAGCTGGGGAAGGTCTTTTTCAAGAGTGTCAAATTCTAGTCGTTCCTTGTAACTAAGACGTTCGGAGTAATCTCCTTTGATGCCCAAAGATGTTGGTGCGGGGGAGATGCTCTCGGAAACACTTTGCCTCGCATTGATTTGCTCGACTTCAATTTTCCGAGCAGCTCTGTATTGGGAATAATTCCCGGGATAATCTCGAATTGTATTTTCTATGTCCTCGCCCAGAACCCAAATGTGGTCGACCAACTTGTCCATGAAGTATCTGTCATGGGAGACGACAAGGAGGCAACCTGAAAAGTCCATCAAAAACTCTTCCAGTACGGCAAGCGTAAATATGTCTAAATCGTTGGTGGGTTCATCGAGGACCAAAAAATTTGGGTTGCGCATCAAGATGCGTAGCAAATGCAAGCGTTTTTTTTCTCCGCCACTTAGAAGATGCACGAATTGGTGGTGCATGGTATGAGGAAAAAGAAAACGCTCAAGCAATTGTGCCGCTGTGAGCTTGGAACCACCTTTGAGCGGAATCCACTCCGCAATGTCGCGGACGGCATCAATGACTTTCCAATCCTCGTTGAATGAACCGCCTTCTTGTGCGTAATGTCCAAAAACCACGGTTTCTCCAATCACCGCCTTGCCCGCGTCAGGTTCTGCCTGACCTAAAATCACTTGCAGGAGGGTGGACTTTCCCGATCCGTTCTTTCCAACAAGTCCAATTCGTTCTCCTTTTTTAAAGTGGTGCGTGAAGCCTTCAAAGAGTATGCGATTGTCATACGCGCGTTTGATTTTGTGAAGTTCCACGATTTTGTTCCCGAGGCGCGCTGGAACAACTGTGATGTGAAGCGGATCTTCTCGAAGGCGCTTTGCAGCTTCGGCTTTGATGTCTCGAAAACGGTCTAGGCGACTCTTGCTCTTGGTTGTGCGCGCGGAGGGGGTGGCGCGAACCCATTCCAATTCCCGCTTCATGTGGCTTTGGGCTCGATCTTGTACTGCTTGAGCATTGGCTCGGCGTTCAGCGCGTTTCTCCAAAAAATAACGGAAGTTTCCTCTGTAGCTGTGAAGGGTCACATCCTCGAGTTCCAAAATCCGATCACACACGTTTTCTAAGAAGTAGCGATCGTGGGTAACCATAAGCAGGGTCGTCTTCATGGAAGCCAATCGGGCTTCCAGCCACGAAATCATATCGAGATCCAGATGATTTGTGGGTTCATCGAGCACCAAGAAGTCAGGTTCCTCCAGCAACACTTGTGCCAACGCCACACGACGCTTCTCACCCCCACTTAAACTGCCGATGCGCTGATTCAAGTTGGTGAGTTTGAGTTTTCCCAAAATCTCTTTTGCACGGGCTTCAAAATTCCAGCCTCCGTGCGCATCCATGGCGTCGTACGCTTGTTGGAGGTCCTCACCTTCTAAACCATCACGTAAGGCTGCTTCATATTCACGCATGGCCAAAACTGCAGGGCTGTCTCCGATGTACAACGTATCAAGCACCGAAGCTTCGGGATTCAATTCCAAGTCTTGCCGGAGGTGACCGTGTCGGACACCAGAGGAAAAGACAACTCGACCGCTGTCAGCTGGTTCATGGCCACAGATGATTTGAAGCAGCGTTGATTTGCCTGAGCCGTTGCGAGCCACAAGGGCCACCCTTTGGCCTTCTTGCACGCCAAAGGTCAAGTCATGAAAGAGTTGCCGCTCACCATATGTTTTGGTAAGTCCTTCTACAGACAACATGTTCCTCCTTTCGGCCATCACTCAAAGGTAGAAAGGGGGTGTTGTGACCGATACAGTCCGGGCATGGCGATTGATGTCATGGGGTTGTTTTATTGTAAATTACTGTATATCATTTTGTTACGCCCTATTTCAACAAGGAGATGTTAAGTTTTGTCCCAAATATGAGTTTTAGGCATGCGTGGGCTGGCGTTGATTTGCACCGAACCTAAAATCTATTACAGATGAAAAAGTTTGTTCTATCTCTTTTTGCAGTTGCGACTGCATCATTTTCTTTCGCTCAAGAAGCGAGTCAACCTCAAGGATCTTGGTACCTCGGTACTGGAGATGCCACAACACTCTTAAATGTCTTTTCGACAGGAGTGCCAATCCTGCCAACTGTCGGCTATGCAGTTGTTGACGACATTGTTGTCGACGCAAACATGTCAGGCTCGACTGACAATTTGAGCATGGACCTTCGTGTCGGATACTTCATGGGCGACAATTATGTCGGCCTCGGTGCTTCTGACATTGTCGGTGACATGGATCTTGGAGTCCGTTTTGGCCGTTACATTGACTTCAAAGATGTGTTGTATGTCACACCAAATTTGACATACAGCTTTGGTTTGCCCAATAATAGCTCAGACAACCTTTCACTTTCGATTGGATTTGGAGCGCGCTTCTAAGCAAAACTTAATCGTACAGCATAGAAAGGGGGCTTCGGCCCCCTTTTTTTGTGCCTTAATTTTACGCA
>DCBH01000024.1 GCA_002313415.1 Flavobacteriales bacterium UBA1112 | reverse complement strand
TTGGAGGGGCAGTCAGCCATGCATCACGCTCTGGCATACGGGAATCTTGAGGCTTGCGAATTGCTGCGCGATGAAGGTTGGTCCATGGAGGAAGCACCTTATCGTGGGGTGACCCTATTGCAAGCTTTGGCAGACGGATATCGTGCCCGAGACCATGAGACCTTTGAAAAGTTGTCTGTCTTTTTGCGGGACAACAGGGTTCCATTGGCTCAAGTTTTAGAAGGTGGTGAGCAATGGCTGCACCTTGGGGCACGAGTTCAATCCATGTCTATGCTCAAGTTTGGAGTGGTGCTCGGGTTGGATGTCAATCGGCGTGATGACGATGGAATGACGCCATTGCATGAAGCATGCTTGACGGCGACGAATGAAGAAATCATCAATTGGCTGGTTGCTGTTGGGGCAGACATCGAGGCAACGACAGACTTTGGTGAAACGCCTAAAGATTTGGCCATGGAAAATGAGGCGCTTGTCGATGCTTTGCCTGAATCTTTGATTGTCCGATGAACATTGGATGGATTGCTCCGCTGCTAGCAGCTTTTTTGTTTTGGAGCGAAAGTCTCACATCCGTTACGACCTCTGAGGTGTCATTGAGGTGCATGATTCAAATGGTGAATTATGACGGTGAAGGCGCATACGTCATCGTTGGATTGGTTGATTCAGAGGGAAAATATCTCGACACCCTTTACGTTTTGGGGGATGACGAGGATTGGTACTACGAATTGGAGGAGTGGTGGAAGTTTTTTGGACGCTCGAAGGACTCCATTGATGGAATTACGGGCCCTACCCTTGGCGGAGGTGAGCGCACCATTTTGCAGCTTAATTTGAAGGAGGATTGGCTCGACCGGGGCTACGGATTGCGTTTTGAAACGGGAGTCGAAAACGAAGGCTACTTTCCGCGGGAGGTGGTCATACCACTCACATCAGACCTTCAACACGGAAAACACCCCGGAGAGGGTTTCATCCGATACGTCAGACTGGCGATAGGATAACATCGATGGCCAGGAAGGTTCAACAACTTCATCTTGTCCTGGCTGGCGCCGTGTCGTTGGTTTTGTTGCCCATGCTCGTTTCGGGGTTTTATTTGGCTTGGGAGTCAGCGTTGTGCCACGCTGAAAACGCGATGGACAAGAAAGGGTTGAAGGAGCAGAATTTGGCGATGTTCCTCAGTCGACTTGATGTCGGATTCGAGTCCGTAGAGGAGTTGGAAATCACCTCTTGTGGTGATGTCTTGGTCACAGGTAACCCGAAACATCTTGATTTTGGCACGTGGTTGGCCAACCCTCAAACGGGAGAAGCTCTCGGGGAGACAGAGAGGCGGTCGGCATTGTCACGATTCATGTTAACCCTTCATCGGTCTTTGTTTTTGGATCGGACAGGAAGAATGATTGCAGGTGTATGCTCAATTTTGACTTTGTGTTTGGTGATTGCGGGTGGAGTTTTGTGGTTGACGTTGTACGGTAGAAAGCTGAGGCGCGTCGGTCGACTTCATTCTGATGTGGGACTTTTGAGCCTGCTTCCTCTCCTGTTTTTGGTTGGAACTGGGGTGGCGTTAAGCGCCGTACGCTTTGATGTTTGGGAGCTGATTCCAAACGAGTTAGAGAGCGTTCAAGTGAGTCATTCAGAGGCAGTCATCGCTCCGTCAGAATGGCCCGTATTTCAATCGATTTCCCTGAAAGATGTCGAGGTGTTACGCTATCCATTCCTTGTGGAAGAAGATGAAGTTTTTGAACTCACCATGCAGAATGGCGATCGGATTGAATTTCGTGCGACAGACGGTGCTGTTGTTGCTCTAGCTGATGTGCATTTGGATGAGCAAATTTTTGCTTGGACCGATCGAGTTCATACTGCCAGATTTGATGGCTGGTTGGCATGGTTGTGGATGGCAGTATCGTTGGCCATGTTAGCCTTGGCTTACACAGGTCTTACTTCTTGGTTTCGTCGATGGGTAAGCGCCAGGCGTATGATCAAGCATAAGATGAATGATGTGGTCACAGATGTGTGCATCGTGGTGGCTTCCCAAATGGGGACAACCGCAGATCGCGCGTCGCGATTGGCGAAGGCTTGGCTTGAAATGGGTGTCAAGTGCACGGTACATGATCTCGCTTCATTCCGTCCAAGCCCAGACATGCACAAGTGCTTGTTCATGTTGGCCACCTATGGCCAAGGTGATTCCCCAAATCGTCATCAATTGTGGAGGAAGTGGGTTGCGGATTATGAAGGGGAGCTTACCGGGCATGCCGCCGTGGTGGCCTTTGGGGATCAATCTTATCCGAGGTTTGCGGCTTTTGGCGAGGACATGTTCCTCGCATTGAATTCACTGAACTCTCCAAAAACAGTGAGTCTTTTGGGGAAAGTGAACCGACAGGAGGATGGTGAATTTGAAAAAGCTCTGATTGAATTGGAAGCGCAATGGGGGATCCCTTTGCCGAAAGGTTTGAAGAAATCCTCGGAGGAAACAGAAGTGCTCTTCAACATTGAAAAATCACAGACGGCCGATGACTTGGCTTGGATTGAATTGAAAAGTGCAGTCAACGCGACAAGTGTTCACCTTGCTGAGTCAGGCAGTTTGCTGGGATTGATTCCATCGGAATCCAAAGGGATTAGATGGTACTCGCTGTCTGCCCTCGAAGGCGGTCGGATTGGAATGCTGGTAAAACGACATGAACAAGGCGTGTGCTCCAATCAAATCTATGGGCTTGCTTTGGGAGACCAAATCGGAGCATCGATTCAGCCAAACTTGAACTTTCGTTTGCCTTCGTCCCGTCCATTGGCATTTGTGGCAAATGGATCGGGAATGGGCCCTTTTGTAGGCATGATTCAGCAGCTCGAAGATGACGCAGGAGCTCACTTGTTTTGGGGCGTCCAAACGAGAGCTCAATATGATCTTATCTCGGAAGAATTCAGTCGTGCCTTAAGCAGAGGAGCGCTTCAATCCGTAATTGTCACAACGTCTCGCGAGGGGACGGGGCACAAATACGTTCAAGATGCGGTTGCGGCGTGGACAGAACTCCCAGATTTCTTAACAAAACAAGGGACTTGGATGGTTTGTGGGAGCGAGGCCATGTCAGAGGGACTGTTGGATGTTTTGACATTGAAAAGCAATGCGTCACGCTCTGAATTGCAAAACAGCAAGTCTTGGATTGAAGATTGTTACTAAGCCCTTATTCATACCTCGGGAAAAGCTCAGCGGAATGTCGGGGACAAAAGTGTGACAAAACTCCCCCAAAGAGGGGATGTTGTGATGGCATTGACCTAAATACTTTTGCCGTGCTATTTAGAATGATTCTTTAGAACGATTCAAAACCAAACAACTCTTCATACAACATGAAATTTTCATTTACCAAGGTCTTGATGGCCACCGCAGCATGCGCCATTTTTATGACTTCATGCACACGAGAAGGATGCACTGACCCAGCAGCGTCGAACTACGTTGACAATGCAGATTCGGATGACGGATCTTGCGAATATGACGTCGTAGCACCTGCAACATATGAGTTTACGGACGACAATGGCAACAACACAGTGTCTTTCACAGGCCAACGCCAGCGTCTCAACATGTTGTCAGAGATGACAAGCTACCTGAAGTCTGCGAACAATCCTGGTACTGCTATTGAAGCATCCACTTTGTTGGCCATGTACGCCAATGACGGTTACACTTGGGAGGACAGCGAGGGCTTGTCAATGACGGGTTCTTCAAAGCAGCTCAAAAACAAAACTGTTGGAGGTGATTCTTTCTACACAGACATGTTTGAAGGCTACATGAACGGCATTGCAGAAGCAAGCGCAAACACTGTGGATGGTGTGACTGATGGCGCAGCCGGTCAGGCCGGTGTTGTGTTGTCCACAACCAACCCAGCCAAGCAGTATTTGCAGGATGCCCAAGGCCAGGAGTGGACTCAATTGATTGAGAAAGGTCTGATGGGAGCGTGCTTCATGTACAACATCAGCTCAGTTTATCTCGCATCGGGAAAAATGGATGTAGACAACACTGCAGCCGTCGATCCTGCTGCAGGGAAATACTACACAGCCATGGAGCACCACTGGGATGAAGGCTACGGATACTTCACGGATGCCGTTGATTACGCCCCAGGCGGAAATGGCACAAATCGATTCTGGGGCAAGTACGCCAACAGCCGTGAAACTGTGTTGGGATCAGCTACCAAAATCTCAGAGGCATTCCGTCTTGGACGCGCAGCGATTGCCAACGACGTCATGGCAGTACGTGACGCTCAAATCGCGGTCATCAACGCTGAGCTTGAGCGTTTGGCAGCGGGAACAGCCATTCACTATTTGAATGACGCTGTTTCTGACTTTGGTGACGACGCACTGCGCAATCACGAGCTGTCCGAGGCGAAGGCGTTCATTCAAGCCTTGCAATTCATTGCTGGTACTTCAGTGCCTACAGCCGAAGTCGAGCACCTGTTGGAAGATCTAGGAGAAGATTACTACAATGTAACCACAGCTGCCATCACGGAAGTACGTGATGAACTGGCGGCACTCACTGGTTTGACCGACGTTGCGGACCAACTTTAACCACCATTGATGTTTACATCAAATCACTTGAAGCGTAAAACAGGCCTCCGATTCTGGGGGCCTGTTTTGCCGTTTTTGGTGTTGTTGTTTACGGGGTGTGATCCCTCGGATGACAACAACGCTGACAACTTCGACCGCGGGGCATATCTGACAGAAACTGCAGACAACATCATTGTTCCTGCCTACGCTGAGTTCGCTGAAGAAAGCCAAAGCTTGAAACAAGCCTTGGATGCTCTCGTCCTTGGACAAGTTTCGGCAGAAGACATCATTGCCTTGCGCGAAACACTGCGAGAGACGTACATGGCCTGGCAGCGTGTACAGCTTTTTGATTTTGGACCCGCCATCAACCGCGCGTTGTTGGTGACGACCAACACCTACCCAACAGATCCGGCAGAAATTGCAGAGGCTGCGCTTCTGCCATCGTGGACGGGAGGGCTGCCGGGCATCTTGGACAGCTCAGGACTTCCTGCACTTGAATGGCTGATGTTTTCAGAAGATGCCACAGCGACGGCTGTGACCTGGAATGAGGAAACCTCGGGGCGTCTCTCTCATGCGCGTCGCTTGGCGACGTTTATGGCTGACGAGGCCGAGGCAGTTCACAGCAGCTGGACCTCTGGATATCGAGACAGTTTTGTCGCGTCGACAGGGACAGAAGCTGGAAGCAGCATCGGAGAAATGCTCAATGCGTTCAACCGCGTTTATGAAGCGAACATTCGCAAAGGAAAGTTAGG
>DCBH01000124.1:6786-8070 GCA_002313415.1 Flavobacteriales bacterium UBA1112 | reverse complement strand
TCATTGAGCACCTTGTGAATCACATCGGTCATGGCGTGGTATTCGCTTTTGGGATCACGTGCCGTGATCAGACCGAAATCATTCATGAAGTTCATCAAACGCGGGATGTTCTCTTGTGCCTTCAAATCCCATACCGAGGCAGTGTGACATCCTGACTGATAAGCCCCATCCACAATGGGTGAAATGGTGGTGGCGGCCATCATTTCGAGCTCTTGCGATGTCATCAGTCCGGTGGTGTCTTGTGACCCTACGATGTTGACTTCAACACGAACATAAGAGCCTGCGTGCAACACTTGACCTGAGGTACCGACTGCATTCTTGTTGAAGATTTTCTCTACTGCGGTGAGTCCTTGTCCTTCATGGCTGATTTCCTTCGACATGGCGAAGACCGGGGGGACTTCAATGTCCAATGTTTTGGCAGCAAATGTTTGGAGCTTTTTACCAAATACAATCGCGTAAGACCCTCCTGCACGCATGAATTCCATCTTCTGAGGAGTCAGCGAGGTGCTGATGTCAATCAGCTCTCGGTCTCCTTGACAAAGTTTCTTGCTTTTGGTGTTGATGGTGAACACTGTTCCCGTCTCCACAGAATACACTTCTTCAAGCACAGGCTCGCCCTCTTCATCGAAAACAACATTGCCTTCACTGTCGACTTTTTTTACCCAGTTCTTCAGGTCTACTCCAATTCCGCCGGTTACCCCAACAGTGGTCAGAAAGATGGGGGAAATGCCGTTGGTTCCCGCCACGACGGGGGCAATGTTGATGAAAGGAACGTATTTGCTCGCTTGTTTTCCAATCCAAAGGGCCACATTGTTTACACCTGACATCCTTGAAGACCCCACACCCATGGTGCCTTTCTCCGCCACGAGCATCACCCGCTTGTCGGGGTGCTTTTTCTGAAGTTCGAGAAGTTCATTTTGACGATCTGTATTGTGTTCGAACATGCACTTTCCGTGCAATTCACGATCTGAGCGCGAGTGGGCATCGCTTCCTGGGGAGAGCAAGTCTGTGGAGATGTCTCCTACACCTGCCACGTAAGTAACCACTTCAATGGTCTCCTCGACTTCCGGCAAATTCGTGAAAAATTCAGCTTGGGCGTAGCTCTTGATGATGTCGGTTGCAATGGCGTGGCCCTTGTGATGTGCAGATGCCAAGCGACTGGTATCGGCTTCGTACAAAAAGACTTGAGTTTTGAGTACATCTGCCGCCTTCAAGGCGACGTCTTCATCCTCACCAAGAGCCAAGTCGAGCAAAACCTCGATGGATGGACCACCTTTCATGTGC
>DCBH01000124.1:0-6401 GCA_002313415.1 Flavobacteriales bacterium UBA1112 | reverse complement strand
ATGATTTCCTTCAGGAAAGCTGCTTTTGATCCTGCGGCACTTGTCGTACCTGGAAGCACATTGTAGATGAAAAAATTCAAAGATGCCTCGCGCTCGGGATGGTTTGGATCTTTGATTTGGACGATGAGTTCATTCACAAGCGCCGCCTCGTCGATGGGTTTGGGATGCAATCCCTCGAGTTTGCGGGTTTCAATTTCTTGAAGGTACTTGTCGTATTTGCTCATCGTCTTCGTCTGGAATGCCATGTCCAAGTGAGGTCCCATTGCGAAAATAAGAAATTCCAAAAGGCGGTGCCCTTCACAGAGGCACTGGTCGACTCAATTGATTGAAATTTGAAACATGAATCCTCGTGGTGCAGTGTCTTGGTTGACAGGTGAACACCAAATGTGGCTGTTGCCTCAAAAAGCCATTTGGTGGCCAGCTCAATCTTTGTTGATGGTCAGCGATCTTCATTTGGCGAAGGCGGAGCACTTTCGATCGAAGGGACTGGCGGTCCCATCCACAGTCGATTTTCAAACTCTCGGTGTATTGACCTCTCTGCTCAACCAATTTCGCCCTGCGCAATTGGCCATTCTTGGCGACCTCTTTCACAGCGCGCCCAACCGCGCTTGGAATGAATTTTCTGCATGGTTGTCAGATGAGTTCGACACGGGACTACAAGAGGCCATTTTGGTGAGAGGAAACCACGACCGTGCTCACGACGAAATTTATGAGGCCATGGGGCTCGTTGTGGTTGAGCGTTGGGAGGACGGTGGCGTGGTGCTGACCCATGAGCCAAATGACGACATCCCCAAGGGTACGATCATTCACCTTTGTGGGCACATCCATCCAGCAGTTCGTCTTCGCGGTACGGGTCGACAAAGTCTCGTGGTTCCTTGCTTCGTTCAAACAAGTACGGGTTGTGAGGCTGGCCATCGTCTCATCTTGCCCGCTTTTGGCGCTTTCACGGGGACACATCTCATTGAGCCCAAACGCGGTGTCGAAGCTTACTTGATTTCAGAGTCAAGCGTCATGGGCCCTATAAAGGCCAACCCGAAGTTTGGATTCAGTCGACGAGGTCGAAGGTGACTTCGCCCGTGGCATCGATGGTGTTGTTGCCCCTCGTCGCTGACAGGCTCGCGATGTTCATGACATGCTTGTCATCACGAACTTCAATCAGCACGGTTGCGCCCGACATGGCCCAATCAAGTGATGCTCCAGCAGATTCCACTTGCTGAATCGTCAGCGCGTCGTCTCCGCCATCCAAATCGATTGTCGTAGTCGCGCCGTTCAGGGCAGTGGACAGAGTTAAAATCACGTCACGAGGTTCTTCTCTTGCCTCACGCTCATCACGTGTCCGAACGTCCGCGACAATGTGGTAGCGGAAGGTTTCACTGTCTAGTTGCTCAACTTCAGCCATGCGCATGTTCAAGTTCCTGCCATCCCATGTCATGTATCCGCAATCGCAATCGAAAATTTCACCGTCATAAAAATCGTATCTGCTGCATCCTGAAAACATTCCCAAGACAAGAATCAAACAGCAGAGGGCAGTGAAAGGGGAGAGACGTGAGACATTCATGTTCGAAGGCAATTTCAGGTTGAAAGATACATCGGACATTCAATGACCTGGCAAAGGCGCATCCCATGCGTACAAGAGGTGTGGTTTGGCGGCGTCGAAAAACGCTCGATGATCCTCAGCCCATTTCTTCTCTAAGTCAGACAAAACTTCGCCAGCCTCGAGTGCCAAACGAATGTCGTCGGTACCGGCCAACTTGTCAAAAAAGGAGACGGAGGTGATGAAGCCATCCAAAGTTCCTTTTTCAGACATCCACTGCCTTGCCCAAGCCTCGAGCGGATCAAGCGTGAAACTCGGCAGCGCTCGGCCGTGCTCAGTTGCGGAAGAATGCCTCCAGGCCTGACTGAGTTCTCCCAAATGTTGACCAACACAAAACGTGTTTTCATGTTTGGGGTGAGGAGCTGCACCCGGAGTGGCAACTGGAGTAAAGCCAAAAGTCCCCATTTCCATACTTGGATGGCCAAGGCATTCAAATGGATGCGCTGTCCCTCGGCCAACACTGACGACGGTTGGCTCAAACAAACACAGTGAGGGATACAAATCGATGGATTCGTTCGAGGTTAAATTGGGACTTGGCGGGATGGCCAACTGGAAATTGGTGCCATGGCTCCAACCTTCGCACGGCACAATGCGGGGAGACCACCCCGAGGGTACACGAACCCACTGTTCTTTGCATCCCATCAAGGCTGCCTCCCCCATCGTCAGTCCGTGAATCATGGGGGTGGGAATCAAGCCGACGAAGGATTTGAATTCCTCCTCCAGAACCGGGCCTTGCATGTGGTGGCCATGTGGATTGGGACGGTCGAGAACAACCAGTTCAATGTCTGCTTCAGAACAGGCTTCCATGACCAACATCAGAGAGCTGATGTAGGTGTAGAAACGCGCACCGACGTCCTGAATGTCAAACACCACAACATCGAGGTTGGCCAGATGGTGGGGTTGGGGCTTTCGGTGTTTGCCGTGCAAAGAATAAACGGGGAGGCCTGTGGCCATGTCTGTGCCGTCGTGAATGGTTGCTCCGTTCGCTGCATCCCCTCGAAATCCGTGCTCAGGGGCAAACACATGGCAGACATTTACACCGAGCGAAAGTAAGGTGTCTACCAGGTGAACTTCGCCAACCATGCTGGTGTGATTGCCGACCACTCCAACGCGTTTCCCTTCGATCCAGGGAAGGTAAAATTCCGTGCGGGCATTGCCGAGGACAACTTCCTCTTGAGTCAACTGAGCGAAGGATGTCGACATGCAAATCAAGAGCCCCATCCAGGTCACAATCCTCTCTTTGCATTTGAAAAAACCATCCATTGGGAAAAGGACATGACCGCGGTGACCCTGGAAGTATCTTGAAAGAAATCGTTGATGAGTCATTGTAGGAGTGGTTAGTTCATCCTCAACGTCATGGCTGGGCGAATTCGCGTGGACCACAAAGCAGGAAGTACCATGGCGGCTACACATATGCCAAAGGCGACCAATTGCATGGTCATCAAACTCTTTGCATCCACGAGTATGGGAACGGCGTCCACATAATAGGCAGCGGGATCTAAGGGGACCAATTTCCATGTGTACTGAAGCCATGTTAATCCCAACCCTGCGACATTTCCCCACGTAAAACCAAGGGCTAAAATGCGCGCAGCATGCCACAAAAAAGCTCTGACGACAGCACTGTTGCTCATGCCGAGTGCCTTGAGGAGGCCGATTTGACTGCGCCGCTCTAAGATGATGATGAGCAGGGCACTTGTCATGTTGATGATGGAGATCAACACCATCAGCCCCACAATGACATCCACATTGAGGTCGAGCATGCCTAGCCAGCTGAACATTTCGGGGTGTTTTTGGTCCACCCTCGCGGCTTGCCAGTGATAGGGTATGCAACGAAACAAGCGCTCCTGAATCACGTCCATGTCGTTCAGGGAAGAGGCCCAAACGTCGTATCCGTCCACAACTTTGTGATGGGTGCCTTTCGAAATGGTGGCCTCCCAGCCCCCGACCTCGCCCCAAGCCAAGAGGACTGTGTCTGCCAAGGCGCCAGTGCCCACCACCCACATGGGTTTTGCATGACGGGGCATGTCATCCAAGGAGATGGCTCGTCGACCCATGTTCAAAGTTCCATCGGGAAGGTTGGTCCACTGACCTGTCCAAGATGCGCCGCGTTCGTCTCGCCCAAAGGATTGTCCCACCGCCCGAACGCCGGCATCATCTGCCTCCACCACGATTTGGCCTTCTGCCCCTCGGGATGCAACATCTTGCAGCAACCGAGCCGGAAGCCAAACATGTCTCAAGTCAAACTCAAGCAACCCCGTTTCGTAGATTCCACACACACGCATCGGTCGGGGTCGAATGTCGTCGGGACCTACCACCACATAAATGGTCAATTTGGAAGCGGTATCCAACTCAAGTTTTTGTGCCAAAGGCGCTCCAATCAACACCTCACTCATTGACAAGTCGCCGGGCAACCTCCCACGCAACAGTCCTGATTGAATTCGAGACACCCTAGAAGTCGAGTCAAGTCCGCGAATGACAACGCCTTGAAGAGCTTCGGACGTTTCCACCATGCCTGCCCGCTCGTGGCGAAGTGCAACGTGGGCAACATCTTTCACGTCTCTCAGGGAATCGAGCATTCTAGGATTCCAAATCAGTCCACGTGCGCCCGGGTCACTTGGAGAAATTTGAACGTGGCTGTCAAAACCCACGACGAGGTTTTTTACCTCATGCTGGAACCCTTGGACCACAGCAGATGCCAGAATCATCAGTGCCACGCCCATCGTGACGCCAGAAGTCGCGATGCGCACGACCGGCCGAGAGTTCAATTCCCGGTTGCTGCGCGCCATGCGCTCGGCAATCAACCTTTCCACGTTCACGACCTGAAAGGTAAGGGGTGGAAGGGGTGGTGTACGTGACGCTCAGTGCTACTTTTGGACGTATGAACGTGCACGACAACATCCTTGGAACCATCGGGAATACTCCTATGGTGCGGTTGAACGCAATTGCGGAGGAATTTCCATGTCCGATTTGGGCCAAAGTCGAGTATTTCAATCCCGGTCACAGTGTGAAGGATCGCATGGCCCTTTCCATGATTGAGGCAGCTGAGGCGAGTGGGAAGCTCAAGCCCGGAGGAACGGTCATTGAATGCACCTCAGGCAATACGGGCATGGGTCTTGCGCTCGCTTGCATTGTCAGGGGCTATAAGCTCATATGCACCACCAATTGTAAGCAGAGCAAGGAGAAAATTGACGTCTTGCGCGCCATGGGTGCTGAGGTTCACGTTTGTCCTACAGCGGTGGCTCCCGACCACCCCGACAGCTATTACAGCGTTGCGGAGAAGTTGAACGCCGAGATTCCCAACAGTGTGTGGTGCAACCAATACGACAATCTGGCCAATCGCGAAGCCCACTATCGCTCTACGGGCCCAGAGATTTGGAAGCAAACGGAGGGGAAAATCACCCACTTCGTGGTTGGCGTGGGTACAGGAGGTACGATTAGTGGCACCGCCAAATACCTGAAGGAGCAAAACCCAGACATCCAAATTTGGGGAATTGATTCTTATGGATCCGTATTCAAGAAGTACCACGAAACGGGTGAGTTTGACGAGAATGAGATTTACTCTTACATCACCGAGGGGATTGGCGAGGACATTTTACCAGCGAATGTTGATTTTGGATTGATTGACCATTTTGAAAAGGTGACCGACGAGGACGGCGCACACGCCGCACGGGAATTGGCAAAGAAGGAAGGGTTGTTGATTGGATACAGTTGTGGTAGCGCCTTCCAGGGACTTCGCCAATTGAAGGACCGGCTTCAGCCCACAGACTTTCCTGTGGTCCTTTTTCACGACCACGGCTCACGCTACACCGCCAAAGTCTACAACGACGAATGGATGCGCGAGCAAGGATGGTTGCCGTGATATGAAGGTCAGTTCCTGAAGTCCAGGTTGTGTCGAACGCCCACCAACAAGACATGGTTGCGTTCTGCAGCCAACCCGCTGCCTTTCCACAGCGCCTGCAGGAGGTAGCCCAATTGCAGGGCGGTTCCTCCCTCCAATTTGTGATTCAATGCGACGGATAAGCGATTTTGTTGAAGCAAATTCAGGACAGGCTTCTCGAGCGACCGCAACCCGATGAATGCCTCCTCGTAGGCGCTTAATGACCAACTGGGTTGGTTGGGAATGGGCCACGTGACTTGGACGAAGTAGCGTGCACGGTGTTGCCAGACACTGCCTGATTCCCGCATCATTAGCCGTTGTTCGAGACGGTATCGGTGCATCCATGTGAGCGCACCTGTTTGCGACGCCGTGATGAGCTGCTGCCAAATTCGATGCTCGTCAAACGTCTCAGAAATGGGCTGTTCTCCGTAGGGAAAGCTGCGAATCCAGCCGTAACCCCCGGTCAAGGTGCACTGTTCGTTCCGGTACCAATCGAGTCCGACTCTCAGCAAGGATTGTTGCCAATCGGTCCCAAAGTCTGTGCGACGGAATTGATATTCCGTATGCAAGCCGAGGTCGTCGGTCAGACGGTGGTTGCCAAACAACATGTACCAAGATATCTGTTGGTCGACGACGTCGCGCAATTCATCTTCTTGGGCAATCAGGAAGGAATGCGACACCATGAGGGCGACAAGGGCGATGCATTCAGGACGAAACAGCGAAGGAAACGACTTCATGGTTGGGTTGGAAAGTTTCGGATTGTGTTGGAAATGATTTCAATGCACGACTCCAATTCCTCAGCTGTCATGACGAGGGGAGGGGCGAAACGAATGATGTTGCCATGGGTTGGCTTGGCAAGGAGGCCATTTTCTTTCAATGCCACGCACAAATCCCAAGCTGTGCTGCTGTCGGGTGAATCGTTGATGACGA
>DCBH01000105.1 GCA_002313415.1 Flavobacteriales bacterium UBA1112 | reverse complement strand
AGTGGCGCAATGGCAACATCAAATGCACCGTAAGATTCCCGATGGACATCTGATGAGATGTCCCATAACAAGGACCATACACCAGCTTCATCATCCAATTCAAAGACAGTGTCTGTACGGGAAAACGCGTTGAACCGAGACAGTGCCGATTCAGCACGCCATGCATTCATCTCAATGTCCACTTCCTCGAGGGCTGCATCAATTTTGGCCTGTGGCACAGAATCGGGTGCGATGTATTTGATGGTGTACGTGGTACCCTGCGCATACCCCTGGTGAATCCATTCTTTCCCCTTCCCCGATTCTGGCATGCCACCACCGCATCCCAAGGCAACAAAGGCCCCCGCAATTGCAAGAACCTTTGTCATTTGATCAATACCAGACTTGACCAGCTTAGCCGCCAAAGTCGTCAAAGCTCACGTTTTCAGGAGGGACACCCCAGTCATCACACATCTTGAGTACGGCTTGGTTCATCATTGGGGGACCACAGAAATAAAATTCAATGTCCTCTGGAGCTTCGTGGTCTTTCAGGTGATGATCAATGACCGCATTGTGCACAAAGCCTAGGAAGCCATCGCCTTCATCGTTCATGTCTTTCTTCTCTTTCCAATTGTCTTCCTCTGAAGGCTCTGAAAGGACAAGGTGAAACGTGAAGTTGTCAAATTCCTTTTCAATTGCTCTAAAATCTTCCACATAAAACAACTCCCTCTTGGACCTACCTCCATAAAAGAAGGTGACTTCACGTCCCGTTTTTAGCGTATGAAACAGATGAAACAAATGCGAACGCATCGGAGCCATACCGGCACCTCCGCCAATGTAAACCATCTCTGCATCTGTCTCTTTGATGAAAAACTCTCCGTACGGTCCTGAAATGGTGACTTTGTCTCCTGGTTTTTGGGCAAACACAAACGAAGAGCATATCCCTGGATTCACCTGCATCCAACCATTTCTAGCGCGATCCCAAGGTGGAGTGGCAATGCGAATGTTCAACATCACAATGTTGCCTTCAGCCGGGTGGTTGGCCATTGAATACGCACGGACGATCGGCTCATCGTTGACCATTTTGAGGTCCCACAAGCCAAACTTATCCCACTCTGATTGAAACGTGTTGGGGTCAGCGTGTTGTTCGGGGTGAGCAGTGATGTCGACGTCTTTGTAATCCACTGTCACGCTTGGTACGTCCACTTGAATGTATCCGCCAGCCTCAAAGTCGAGGGTTTCCCCTTCGGGCAAACGAACCACAAATTCCTTAATGAAGGATGCCACATTGTAATTGGAAACCACTTCGCACTCCCACTTCTTGATGCCGAACACCTCCTCAGGTACCTGGATGTCCATGTCTTCCTTCACCTTCACCTGGCAACCAAGACGCCAGTTGTCCGCAACCTCCCTACGGGAGAAATGGGGAGTTTCTGTGGGAAGAATTGAACCGCCCCCGACATTCACTTGACACTTGCACTGCACACACGTGCCGCCACCGCCACAAGCGGAAGGCAAAAACACACCGCTGTTGCCCAAGGTCGTCAGAAGGGTCGAACCTCCGTCTACTTCCAATGTTTGCTCACCATTGATGGTGATTTTGAGCTTACCTGCAGGAGACAGTTTTGCCTTCACAAACAAAAGCAAACTCACAAGCATCAAGATGACTGTGAGAAAGAAAGCGATGGTCAGAATCAGCGTTGTAATCATTGTATCTGATTAGATTTCAATTCCCATGAAGCTCATGAATGCAATGCCCATGAGCCCAGTGATGATGAAAGTAATGCCCAACCCCCTCAGTGGAGCAGGCACATGTGAATACCGAATTTTTTCACGAATTGCGGCAATGGCGACGATCGCAAGCCACCAACCTACGCCACTTCCCAAACCAAAAATGGTCGCCTCACCAATGCTTGGATACTGTCGGTCTTGCATGAAGAGTGCACCGCCCAAGATGGAGCAGTTTACTGCGATCAAAGGCAAGAATATCCCCAGTGCTCCATACAGTGCCGGGGCAAATTTTTCGACAATCATTTCTACCAATTGAACCATCGACGCAATCACCGCAATGAACATGATGAAACTGAGGAAACTCAGGTCAACATTGACAAAATTGGGGCTAAGCCAATTCAAAGCACCTTCCTTCAGCACATGATTCTCGAGAAGGTAATTGATGGGAACGGTGATGCCTAGAACGAAAATGACAGCAAGCCCGAGGCCGTTGGCCGTCTTCACGGTTTTGGAAACCGCGAGGTAGGAACACATTCCTAAGAAATAGGCAAAGATCATGTTCTCGATGAAGATGCCTTTCACGAAAATGCTGAGGTATTCCATGACCTTAATTTTCTTCAATCAGCGCTTCGTTGCGACTGCGTTGAATCCAAATGATGATACCTACCGTGATGAGTGCCATGGGTGGCAGAATCATCAGGTTGTTGTTTTCGTAAAAACCTCCTTCCGAAATGAACCAGCTCGTAGGTAAAAACTTCACCTGCCCCATGCCGGGGAGTGAGATGGCACCACTTCCAAAAATTTCGCGAACGACTGATACCGCGAGGAGAATCCAAGCATAACCCATTGCGTTGCCAATGGCGTCGAGCAAAGACGGCCCTGGTTTGTTGCCAAGTGCGAAGGCCTCAAGACGCCCCATGATGATGCAATTGGTAATGATCAAACCCACAAAAACCGAAAGTTTCTCGCTGATGTCTGGTTGAAACGCTTTCAACACTTGGTCTACAATGATGACAAGTGAGGCAACCACGACGAGTTGTACGATGATTCGAATTCGATCGGGGACCAAGTTTCGGAGCAATGAAATGATGACGTTGCCACCAATCATCACAAAAAGGACCGAGAGGCTCATGATGACCGCCTGCTGGAGTTGCACGGTAATCGCCAGCGCAGAGCAAATTCCCAACACTTGCACCGTGATGGGGTTGCTGTCGTCCAGAGGATCTTTCAGGAGCTTGCGATTTTTTTTACTGAACAAGCTTTCACGCTTGGTTTGAACCGCAGTATTCGTATCTGTACTCATTTCTGCGCGCGCTGTTCGTTGTGAAAGTACTTCAAGTAGATGCCCATGGTGCGATTCAGCATCTCGTCAACTCCTTTTGACGTAATCGTTCCGCCTGTAATTCCGTCGACGCTGTGCTCATCAGTTACAGCCCCACCTTTCAGGACTTCGAAGTAGGTTGGTCCCACATCCGCGAGCGACTTGCCCTCAAACTTGACCGTAAAAAAATCCTCCTTAATCTCAGCACCGAGACCTGGTGTTTCCGTCTTGTGGTCAAACTTGGCCCCATAGATGGTTTGCATGTCGCCTTCCAAGGCAACATAGCCCCAGATCGGGCCCCAAAGTCCTGAGCCCACCATCGGAACGACGTAGTATGTCTGGCCTTCTTTTTGACACTCAAAGACAGGGAATGTCAAGTCATCTGCATTGCTCCATGAAAGGTCACCCTTGGCTGGTTTGTGAGAGCGATAATCCTTTTTGATGTCAATGTTGAACGGGTCATCAGCGTCCGTCGCTTCGACCTCCCCTTGCTTCAATACCACTTGCTGGCCGCTGGAATTGATCCCTGTGCGCGAAATGACATACTCCGCAAACAATTGTTTGGCGTTGTCCCGTTGCGAGTCAACTTTGATGGCGCCCAAGATGTCCATCATTTTCTTGTCTGCGGCATTGGCCTGTTGCAGTGGCTTGAGAGACATCGCTGTTGTGGCAAGAGCTGCCCCCACGACTACCACCATCACGATGGCAAAGCCGAACGTGTAACCAGTTCCGTTTTTGTTGATTGCCATGGACCTTGTCTTGATTGTCGGTGCTGAAAGTTACGCTGCAACGGGGGTGAGACGCTTTTCACGACGCTTAATGTTCGCTTCGATGACGTAGTGATCAATCAGCGGCGCCATCACATTCATGAAAAGAATGGCCATCATCACTCCCTCGGGATATGCGGGATTAAACACACGAATCATGATGCTGAACAAGCCACCAAAAAACCCATACCACAGTTTACCGCGATTCGTTTGCGCCGCACTGACCGGGTCTGTGGCCATGAAGACCATTCCAAACATGAATCCCCCCATCACGACTTGATGGACAGGGCTGATGGTCATGTAAGCATTCGCTCCAATCAGGTTAAACAAGAAACCCATCACAAGTCCGCCTGCGAGGAAAGACCCTATGATCCTCCAACTCCCTATTCCCGTCCAAATGAGCATCGCCGCACCAAGCAAGCATGCAAGTGCTGACGTTTCGCCAACAGAACCAGGAATCAAACCTAGAAAGCAGTTGCCAAGAGAAAACATACCCCCCTGCTCGAACAAAGACATCGTCGTTGAACTCGCCTCCGATGCCGCCATTCCCACGGTTCCCGCCAAATGACCCAAAGCTGTCGCCCCTGTATATCCATCTACCAAAAGCCCCCCCGCCTTGCTTGTCGCAACGTCATGAATCCAAATCTCACCACTCAATTGTTTGGGATAAGCAAAGAACAAAAAAGCCCGTGCCGTCAACGCCACATTCAAGATGTTCATGCCCGTGCCCCCAAAGACTTCCTTCGCAACCACCACAGCAAAGGCCACAGCCAGGGCCACCATCCACAGCGGAACATCCACGGGCATGATGAGAGGAATCAACATACCTGAGACCAAATAACCTTCATTGATGCTATGTCCCCGCATCCCTGCGAACAAAAATTCAATCCCAAGACCCACCCCGTAACTGACCACAATGAGCGGCGTGACCTTCCAAGCACCTACCATCACATTGGCGATGATGCTAGAAGGAGTTCCGAGGCTGAGGTGGTACTGATGACCAATGTTCCACATCCCAAACAAGAGGCAGGGCAACATGGCTACAATGACCAAAAACATCGTGCGCTTCAAATCAATGCCATCTCGAATGTGTGCGCCGCTATGGGTGACATGTCCCGGGGTGAAGGCGAAGGTTTCCAACGAGTCAAAAACCACCCAAAGGGAAGACAATTTTCCGCCTTCCTCGAAATGAGGCTTGACTGATTCAAGAAGATTGTGAATGGCTTTCATTGAAATCTGGGTCTTACTTTCTTGTCCTATGCGATCAACCGAGTTCGAGTTTTAAGGCATCCAATCCTTCGCGAACGATCGATTGAACGGGAATTTTTGATGTGCAGACAAACTCGCACAAGGCGAAGTCTTCTGGCGCAACCTCATAAATGCCCAGCTTCTCCATTGCATCGATGTCGTTCACCATGATGCTTTTGATGAGGTGGACAGGATAGATGTCAAAAGGGAACACAGCTTCATATTGTCCACTCACCACAAACGCACGGTCCTCTCCATTCTGATTGGTATCCAGCGTGTACTGCTTTTTTTTCGGCATCAGCCAGGTGGGATATGCTCGGCTCACTGAAAATTTGTCGAGACCAGGACTAAGCCAACCATCCGTCAGGAGAAATTTGGG
Organism: Flavobacteriales bacterium UBA1112; assembly: GCA_002313415.1. Taxonomy (GTDB): domain Bacteria; phylum Bacteroidota; class Bacteroidia; order Flavobacteriales_D; family Sanyastnellaceae; genus UBA11663. Next base: position 16,951 of record DCBH01000105.1, on the reverse strand, counting down.
TTCGTGTCCCTCGGGCAGCGCCACCACCTGAGTCGAGAATGCGCCGAGAAAACCATCTTTTCCTGCCGTAATGCCTGTCAAAACACTGCCACTGATGATGCGCGCACCCTCTTTTGCTGCCACTCCGATGTCGCAAAGTTGGCTTCCAGCAATCGTGCGAACGTGTCGCGGATTGACCATCTCAGAACCTCCCAATGCCACAACGCGATCTGCGCTGTATCGACCAGTTTGGAGAAATGAGCCGAGATTGATGACATCCTGAAGACCGATGGTCCACAACACCTCTCCTTTGTTGATGGGGGCAGTGTGATGAATTTGTACGCTTACGTTTCCTGATGGATGTGGGCCATCGAAACTTGTTAAGGTGCAGCCTTGAAGCGAGGCAAGCGTGTTGTCTCCTTGCCTCAAACCGACATGGACTCCCCCGGATCCTGCCAGCTGCCCAAGGGCGTCAATTCCACGCTGCAAATGCTCGATTTTGCCATCCACCGCCAAAGCTGTATCGACCGCCAGAGGCGCTGAATCGAATCCGCTCACGTAAATGGCTCGGGGAGTATCTGCTGGATTGGCAAGCACGTCAAAAGGCCTCTGACGCATTGCCCCAAAGACACCACCCGCGGCAAGGTGTGCAACGAGTGACTCACGGTCACCGCCATTCCACGGTCCAAAATCTCTCGCCGTATTTGCACCGTCTGATTCGACCGTCACGGCCAAGATGCGACGTTTGGCTCCCCGGACAATCTCTTTGACTGTTCCCGAGACAGGACTGGCGAACATGACTGTTGTGAATGTTTTGTCGTAGAACAGGGCGTCACCCACTTGCACAGAGGAGCCCTCTTTGACGACCAACTTTGGTGTCAAACCATGAAAATCAGTCGGCTGAATTGCGACCACCTTGGGATGTGGTGAATTGTCGCAATGGAGGGAGGGTTCGCCAGCCAAACGGATGTCGACTCCCTTTTTGATTCGCAAAGTGTTGGACATGTCCAATGGTTTCCAGGCTAAAGGTAGCCTTGTTCTCCTAAAATACTCGTGCAAAACGCTGTCAGATTTATCCATGGTCGCAAGAGGATTTCATGAAAGGATTTCCTACGAACTTTGGGGCATGACTGGGTCCAAGTACTTTCAATTGTTTTCTCTGATATGGGTCTTGGGGCACAACCTTTCCGCTCATTCACAGGGAACTTTCATTCCGCCATTGCCTCCTGATGACCCTGTCGTAGCCACGGTGCTGTTGCACCCGTTTGGCCAACCTCTGGCACCACCTGTTGTCCCGGCAAATGACGGATCTCTCGAGCTTCGGCTCGATGACTTGTCAGGAGATTACACCGCTTGGGAAGTTCGCATCAGGCACTGCAATCGATTTTGGCAGCCCTCCGATCTCCACTACAGCGAGTACATCCGAGGTTTTTACAGCACCCCGATGGCAGATGAGGAGGTCAGTTTCGGCACAAAAGTTGACTTTACCCATCACAGTTTGGTTCTACCAAATGCAGACATGCAATGGACGCTCAGCGGCAACTATCTCCTCGAGGTGTTTGACCCCTATGATTCCGAGCGCGTGGTTGCAACGCGACGTTTTGTTGTTTTTGAGGACCTATGTCGCGTGGAGGCCCAAACCGGAGAGCCCAGTGATCTCTCTCTGCGTCGAACCCACCAAGAGATTCATTTTTCTTTGTTCGAGGAGGATTATGAACTGTCTGATCCTTACGACCGCCTCCACGTTACTGTCTTACCCAATTGGCGATGGGACCGTGCGCTCTCTGGACTCGCACCTCGCTTCATCAAAGGCTCCGAAATCGACTTTACACGCTCGGGTTACGTCTTTGAGGGAGGCAACACACATCGCTTTGTCGACTTGAAAGGGCTCGAATTCACAGCACTCGGCGTGGCCAAACTTGAAGAACGTGCAGACCACTTCTACTTTTATCTGGACACGGATGAACGACGAACGTTTGACTATTTCGGCGGAGGTGAAGACATACACGGAGCCATGGTCACTCACAACGACAGACTCGATCCTTACACGGGAAGTGACTACGTCTGGGTTCATTGGCGTTTGGACACCAAACATCCCATGGTTCAACGAGAGGTTTTCCTTGTTGGAGAGATGTCTCAGCATCGGTGTTTGCCTGAATTCAAAATGGTCTACGATGCAGCCCAAGGGCTGTACACTCACAGACATTTACTGAAGCAGGGTTATTACAATTATCACTACGTTGTTCGAGAACAAAATTGTGAAGAAGGCAACCCAGGAAGGTTGACTGATCTTGAAGGATCGCATTTTCAAACCAACAATCTCTATACCCTCGTTGTACATTACGAGGATTGGGAAGGTTATGATCGGGTCATCGGACTCGCACAATGGGAGTCCAATCCATAAATGTAAACCCCGAAAAACGTGAAATCAGCACTGCGAATTTGGATTACTGGAGCTTCGAGTGGCATCGGACGTGCATGCGCCATGGCATTGGCCGAGGCTGGTCATCAGGTTTGGGCGTCTGCCAGGAGCAATGCAAAACTTGAAACTTTGGCCCATCAAGCGTCTGCAACTTCAGGGACAATACACCCGCATGCGTGCGATGTGACCTCACCCGAAAGTGTGTTGCAATGTGTAAAAGCCATGAACCAAACATGGGGAGGAGTGGATGTGGTGATTCCCAATGCAGGAATTGGCTACTTCAACCCGCTTCAGGAGGCCCAACTAGATGAGTGGCATTCCATGATTGAGGTCAACATTCAAGGAGTGCTTTCAACATTGCATGCAGCATTGCCCTCACTCCTCCAAAACAAGGGACACGTCATCAACATAGGGTCCCTCGCCGCACGTCACGTATATCCCAACAGCGGTGTGTATTGCGCAACGAAACATGCCGTGTTGGCCCTATCCGAATCCCTTCGTGTTGAATTCCGGGAGGATTTGGCTGTGACCACAATCAATCCTGGCTCGGTCAACACCCCCTTCATCGAAACCACAACCAACGAAGAGTTGCTCACCAATTACCGACCTCAATTCCAAGCGGGCATGGAGGCAGAATATGTTGCCGAAGCAGTTCTGTTTGCAGTTGAAAGCCGCGGCCGTGGTGTCGTCAGTGAGATGACCCTCCGCCCAGACCGAAGATGATAATTATAAAACATTGATTGTCATTAATATATTATATATTACATTATCAAAAGGTTGGGGAGGACTTGAGCGCAATTTGTTGGTCATGGCTCGATGGTTGCAGGACGCTGGGCACCGTGTGGAAGTTGCGGCACCCATCGACTCCAAATGTTGGGAACAAGCACTGCGCTGGGGCCTGGTTTTGTCCCCCACCCCTGCTGTTTTAGCCGGGCGAACTGCTCGACAAGCCAAGACATGGGCCAAGGACAAACAAGCAAATGTCGTTTGGATTAGAGACGGCCGAGACCTCGATTTTGCCGGCGTCGTTTCGCGTGCTTTGGGTGCGGCACTGGTCATGCAACAAGCCATGCAAATCCCACGTCGTAAAAAAGCCCCTTGGCATTACGTGCGCTATCGAAGGGTGGATGCTTGGGTGTCTGGCTTGAACTACCTTAAGACTCAGTGCGTGAGCCGCACACCAATCACAGATGAATGTTGTCACGTGTTGCCATTGCCCTTGGACGACCACTGGTTTGATCCACGAAAAATGGAAACCACTTTCAGGAAAGATCTTGGACTGTCCGAAGAAATTTGGTTGATGGGGACCGTGGGGCGATTGGACCCCAAAAAGGGGCAACGTACAGCCCTTCAGGCCTTGGCGACATTGCCAACACATGTGCATTGGGTTTTTGTCGGAACCAATACCATTGACAACGACCAAGATGAATGTCAAACACTGATGCAACTCGCAAAAGACCTCGAGATTGAACACAGGGCGCATTTCGTTGCAGCCCAAGAGGACTTGGTTCCCATCTATGATGCACTTGATGGATTTGCCATGACAAGTCACTCTGAAACCATTGGGACAGTCACCTTGGAAGCCATGGCGCGAAAAGTTCCAATCATTGGAACGAATGCAGGCGGGACATCTGAATTGCTTGCGATGGGTCGAGGTCAACTCATTTTACCCCAAAACGCCCATGCTTTGGCCGATGCGGTGAAGAGGATGATGACAGAGAGCCGATCTTCGCTTGATGCACAAGTGCAAAAAGGACGAGAGTACGCATCTGCATGCCGCCCCTCACGATTGATTCCTGCTTGGGAGGAATTGCTCACGACCGTCTTGCAGTCAAAACGTAAGACGTAATTTTGACCTCCCATGAGTGCCGCAATTCAACAGCAAATTGAACGTCGACGAACGTTTGCCATCATCTCCCATCCAGATGCAGGCAAAACCACGTTGACGGAAAAATTCCTTCTTTTTGGAGGAGCCATTCAAACAGCTGGCGCAGTAAAAAACAACAAAATCAAAAAAACCGCGGCTTCAGATTTTATGGAGATTGAACGTCAGAGAGGCATCTCTGTGGCCACTTCTGTGATGGCCTTTCACTACAAAAATTTGTTGATCAATCTCTTGGATACGCCTGGTCACCGAGATTTTGCCGAAGATACCTATCGCACACTGACAGCAGTTGACAGCGTCATTTTGGTGATTGATTGCGTCAAAGGCGTCGAGCCTCAAACTGAGCGACTGATGGAGGTCTGTCGAATGCGGAACACACCGGTCATTGTTTTCATCAACAAAATGGATTTGGAGGGGCGCGATCCTACCACCTTGTTGGATGAGGTCGAGGCCAAGTTAGACATTCAGGTTCGTCCCTTATCCTGGCCAATTTCACAGGGTCACACATTTCAAGGTGTATACAACCTGTACAACAAGAGCCTCCGCCTTTTTCAGGCAGACAAAACCAAGGTGGCTCAGGACGTCGTAGCCATTGATTCCCTCGAGGACAACACCCTTGACGAACTGGTTGGAGAGCACGCGAACACGCTCAGAGACGAAGTTGAATTGATCGAAGGGGTCTATGATGCATGGGATCGCAACCCCTATTTGGAAGGAAAACTGGCCCCCGTATTCTTTGGCAGTGCGGTCAACAACTTCGGGGTACAAGAGATGCTTGATACGTTTGTCGACATCGCTCCCAACCCCAAACCAAGAGCCACGGCTTCACGTTTGGTTGCCCCCGATGAATCCAAATTCACGGGGTTCATTTTCAAAATTCACGCAAACATCGACCCCAAGCATAGGGATCGAATTGCCTTTCTTCGTGTGTGTTCAGGGAACTTTGAACGCAATACATTCTACCAGCACACACGTCTCGACAAGAAATTGAAGTTTGCAAATCCTGCGAGCTTTCTAGCTCAGGATAAAAGTGTGATTGATGCTGCTTGGCCCGGGGATGTGGTGGGCTTGTACGACACAGGAAACTTCAAAATTGGAGATACCCTCACCGAGGGAGAAGACTTGCAGTTTCGGGGAATCCCCAGCTTTTCTCCAGAAATCTTCAAGGAACTGGTCAACAAAGATCCCATGAAGAGCAAGCAATTGGAAAAAGGAATCCAACAGTTGACAGACGAAGGAGTCGCACAGCTCTTCGTTCGAGAGGCGGGAAATCGAAAAATTGTTGGCACAGTGGGTGAACTACAATTTGAAGTCATTCAATACCGCCTCGAGCACGAATACGGAGCCAAATGTGAATTCCAAGCCAAGCCATACTCCAAAGCGTGCTGGATTGAATCAGACAACGAAGTCAAAATGGCCGAGTTCCGGCGCATCAAGGCTCAAGACATTGTTCGCGACAAAGATGGGCTTGAGGTGTATCTCGCACCTTCCCAGTTCATTTTGAACATGGAGATTGAGAATTTCCCCGAAATCACTTTTCACTTCACAAGCGAATTCAAAACCGCACACGAAGAAGGTGTTTGATGCGTTGTACCTTCCACAGCTGATGAATCGCCTGCGTAAACCTGCACTTTGTTCGGCTTTGGGACTGCTCAGCATTGGGGTCGCTGCTCAGGCACAGATCGCGATTGAGACCAAGCCCTCCGCAACCAAAGATGTGGTCTCTCCTGCTACGAACGTCGTCCAAGTGAGTGGATTGGTGGTGACGGGAGATTCACTGTCCCCACTTCCATATTGTACGGTCTTTAGAGCCAGGGACAGACGAGGTACCATGACCGACATTCGGGGATTCTTCAGTCTTCCTGCTTTGGAAGGCGATACGCTTGAGTTCTCGAGTGTGGGTTACGTTCCTCAACAGACCACCATTCCTGCTGGCGGCGAACTCGGCCGTGTGAATTTGGTCCAACCCATGGGTAGAGACACCGTAAACATGTCAGATGCATTTGTCTACCCGTGGCCCAGCAAGGAGAGATTTAAAAAAGAATTTTTGGCCCTGGGACTCCCCAATCAAGGTTTAAATCCCGGGTGGGAAGCGGACATGGACCCCATCGATGTCTACGACCGGTTGATTGAAGTCGGACGGGACGGGCAGTCCACGGCAACCGATGTGCTGTCGTCTCAAGCAATTCAGGCGGGCTATTCTGGTCAAGCTCCTCCTGTAAACCTGTTGAATCCTGTTGCGTGGGCCAAGTTCCTGCAGGCCCTCCGCGCCGGAGAACTCAAGAGGCAATGACTTTGCTTAGGACAAGTCTTGGTATGCTTGGATTGCTTTGGACATCCCTCATTTGGGGTCAATCGAGCTTTATCCTGTCGGGAACAGTTATGGATACCCGTGGCCAAATCTTACCTGGGGCAGCTGTCTTGGTTGAGGAAAACATTCGACTTGGTGTCACCACAGATCTTGATGGCCGATTCGAGATCGAATTTCCCGAAGCCGGACCGTGGACGGTTCGAGCGTCATTCGTAGGCCACAAAACGGAGTCTTTGCGCATCAATTTCCTCAATGCGACCATGACTCAACTTTTTCGCCTGACTCCTGGCACCAATTTGCGGGAAGCTGAGGTTGTGGGCGATGGCCCCCGCGATGTCACTGTCCAACGCATTGACCCGAGGCTTGCAAACAAAATCCCCACTCCAAGGGGAACCATCGAAGATGCGCTGCTTCAAGCACCCGTTAATTTCACTTCTGAATTGAGCAGTGCGTACAACGTCCGAGGCGGATCTTTCGACGAGAATTTGGTTTACGTCAATGACATCGAAGTGTATCGACCCTTTCTGGTTCGTTCTGGCCAACAAGAAGGCTTGTCTTTTGCCAATCCAGACATGGTGGATCGAATCGAGTTCAGTGCGGGGGGATTTGAAGCCAAATACGGGGACAAGCTGAGCTCAGTCCTTGACATCCAATATCGCAAGCCCACTGGTCCCGCAACTCGCGTCTCTGCAAGCGCTCTAGGGGCCCAAATTCAACACGACAATGTTGCTGGTCCCATTCGAATCAACATGGGCGTTCGCTATCGAAACAACAGCTATGTACTTTCCACACTTGATGAGCGCGGCGAATATGCCCCCACATACATCGATGCCCAAACCTACCTGACTTGGGATCCTGACAAATATGGCCCTTGGGAAATTCAGGCACTTGGCGTCTACAGTCGCAATGACTATCGCTTTTTGCCCGCCACGCGCGAAACCAACATTGGAACAATCAATCAGGCTGCGCGGTTGACCGTCTATTACGACGGCGAGGAGCAATCGGGTTATGAGACGGGGTTTGGTGCCATCGCACTTGAACGGAGTACGGAGACCACGCGCATTCGTTGGATCAACTCCATTTTCCAGACCGCCGAACGTGAGTCCTTCGATGTGTTGGGACAATATTTTCTAAACGAGCTTGAGCGTGACCCCGGCGGTGACACCTTTGACGAAGGAGATGCGTTTGGCGTAGGTGGATTCTTGCAACATGGAAGAAACACACTTTTTGCCCGCGTGATCAGTTCTGCCCTAAAAGGCAATCTTCTTTTGGGCAACCATCAATTGGAGTGGGGCATCAAACACCGATATGAAACATTTGATGACGTTGTATCGGAATGGAATGTCGTGGACTCTGCAGGATTCTTTGCTCCTCACCCAGCTGACAACTTAGGATACAACGATCCAAACGGCCGCCCCGACCAATCCATCACCCTGCCCTATTACGTCCAAGCCACCAACATCGTCTCTGCTCATCGCAGTACGGCCTTTGCCCAAAATACTTGGCGTTGGACAACGTTTGCTGGAAATATCGATGTCAATTTTGGTCTTCGCGCCCACCGATGGTCCGTTCTCCCTGACCAATGGACCACGAGCCGCAACACCCATTTGGTCGGTGGCCCACGTGCCCATGCGTCCTTTACGCGCAAGGACAAGCCTTTAACGTCGTATCGGTTCTCTGGTGGTTATTATTACCAACCCCCCTTCTACCGAGAGATGCGTGGGCTCGATGGTCAAGTGAAAGAGGACGTTTTGCCACAGCGCGCCATTCATGCCGTTGCTGGAATAGATCACCAATTCATATCCAAAGGCAGGCCATTCAAACTCGTCGGCGAGTTGTACTACAAAGACTTGGACAACCTCATTCCCTACGAGATTGAAAATGTACGGCAGCGATACTATGCAACGAACAACAGCTCAGGTTATGCAACTGGGTTGGACCTGATGATCAATGGTGAATTTATTCCTGGAATCCAGAGCTGGCTGAGAATGTCCGCTCTGCGAACTGCGGAGAATCTCACCGACGACAGCTACGAGGAATATTTGAATGACGATGGCCTTCGAGTGGTCCCAGGTTATCACACCGGGCCCTTTGCAGTCATTGCGGACACTGTCACCTTCTACCCAGGCATGATTCCACGACCTGCAGATCAGCGATTTAGTTTGAGCTTGCTTTTTCAAGACGAGATGCCTCGAAATCCCGACTTCAAAGTTTTGCTCAGCCTCTTTTTTGGTTCTGGTCTTCCTTACGGCCCCCCTTCTTACAATCGTTATGAAGACATCCTTCGCACCCCTCCCTACCGGCGCGTAGATGTCGGCTTTTCACGAGTCCTATTCAGTCAAAACGAAGACCGGAACGGTCTCATCTCTTTGGAGGTCTTCAATCTTTTAGGCATCAACAACACCATCAACCACAACTGGATTCAAGACGTTAACGGACGATACTACGCCGTTCCCAACTTCCTGACAGGGCGCCGGCTCAACTTGAAGGCGTCCTTCCAATTCTAAATGCATGTAAGCGGGTTAAAAGGTCTCTACGTAAACCCTCGTAGCTCGCGCCATGCCTTGGCCAAAATGATGCAGGACCACCAATCCACTCGTGCCAGATGGCCATTGACCATCCGGAGAAATGATTCCAAATACTCGGCCATCTACACCAACGACCTTGGCGCCGCGCCATGGCTTGGGCACAACGTCGCGAATTGAAATTGGATTTCTGGCACCCCAAGCCACGAGCTCTTTGGAAACACGCGGGGTATAGGTGTTGGTCTCGCATGAAGGCTCGTAAGCATCCAAAATGAGGTGTCCTGACACGTTGGAAGTCAGTGGTTGAAAGATGTGATTGAACCAAAATGCACTCCCCCAATCAGAGGACTGCAATGAAATGTACGCTTGTCCAAATTCATCCGCTTGCCCCAAAGGAGCCCACGTCAATTCATAACACGCCTCCAAATCCAAACAAAGTGCATCAATCGCACCCGTAGAAAAGACACCTTGTTCGTTGGCCAGAACAGTTTCATTGACAATCACGACTCCTGTTTCTGCATCTGTGAGACCAATTTCCCAGCCCACGCCAGGTGTCATTGTACCTGAGACTTGCAACAGCACTGACATGCAACCAGACATTTCATTGTCAAATGGCATCCAAGGTTCAAAGACGTAATTGTAGGTGCACGTTTGTGGTCCCTCTATCGAGTTCCATGTCATGACCAGGGAGACAGGAATCTGAGATTCATTGAAAGGAATCGGCGCCTGAACATTGAGAACGTGCCATGTCGTATCTACCAACCCGAAATAGTTTAGCGTTTCTTCAGCAAGCATTTGGCCTGAAGCATCTACCATTTGCCACGATGGATAACTGAAAAACTCTTCCATTGAATCATTCTTGCTTGCAAGATGAATCCTTTCGAGGTCGTATGGAGCCACAAAAGCCTCGATGGGCTGCAGATGTTCACAGGGGTCTGTCTGTGCGTTGAGAGAAAAAAAAGGGCAAAATGTAACCCCACAGCAAAAAATGGCGTAAGTCCTCATGTCCGAAAAGTAGCAATCATGCGCCCCACTCATACCCTATCTCTCGCCATTACGATGGCGTTTGCTGTATCCGCTTCTGCACAATTGACGACTTACAGCACAAATGGTTCAGCCACAGTCCTCGAAGACGGTTGCGTTGAATTGATATCTGGCCAAGCGGGCATGGCCAGTTCTGTCTGGGCTGAGAAGCGCCTTGATTTGTCTCAGCCATTCCACATTCAGGCCAACTTAAACTTTGGGAGCATTCCTCACGGTTCGGAAGGCATGGTTTGGACGCTTCATGCGGAAGACTTTGAAGTCAGCATGTACAGCGAATTGGAAACTGCATTCGGCGTCGAATTTGATACGCGTCCTCAACCCGAACTCGGCGACATCGAAACCGACCACATTGCCATGATCAACCATGGATCATATGTACACCTAGACAGCACTGATACCTTTACAGCTGGTCCTGTATCGGCATTGATGAGTGGTGAAAGTCTCGAAGATGGAAACGACCACTTGGTAGACATCGTTTGGGAACCAAATGGGCCTGAAATTCGAGTCTACCTCGACTGCGAGGAGCGACTCGTGGCAAGCATTGATTTGATTGATGACATTTTTCACGGACAACGCCATGTCACGTGGGGATTTGCCGCCGAGGCCACGAATGCCGTGAATGTTGGCCGTGTTTGCCTGACAGGCAATGCCACGGGAACAGATACCGAAATTTACGCATGCCCAGAAGCTGCAGTTCAACTCGTCGCTGGCGGACTCAACGTTTCAGAATACGTCTGGTCGCCAAGCAACGTTGTCAGTGACGCCACGCTTCAAGCTCCCATTTATACTGGTGTAACAAGCAATACCTTGACTGTGATGTACACCAACCAATGTGGCTTGTCCATCACCGATGAAGTTCACATTGTGATGGAAGAAGTGAGCGTCACATTGACCAGCGACGGCGATGCCCTGACATGTTACAACGACGGCATCCTTGCATGTCAGGCAGTCTCTGAATTCGGTGACCATGTCGATTACACATGGACAATCAACAACTCCGTAGTTGGACATGGGACCACGTTGAATCTCGATGCACCTGGAACACTTGAAATTGAAGTGGCCTATCCTGGGACAAGCAGTTTGCTATGTTCAGACACGTTCAGTATGACCGTATTGGTTGATACCACTCATCTCAACATAGATGCAGGGCAATCTGGAACAATCACTTGTACGAATCCCAACATTGAATTGACGGGAGTCATCGCTGACAATGCGAATGCTGATGTTGTTTGGACCACTGAGGACGGATCGTTTGAGAGCTCCACAAACAATCCGACCGCCTATGCCACTTCTGCGGGCATCTATGTGATGACTGTAACGAATTCAGACAATGGATGCATCTCTTCAGATGAGGTAATGATGAATGAGGATACCGAACTCCCTGAAGTCACTCTCGGTACCCTTGATGGTGTGCTAGATTGTGATGTGCACCACATCAGCATGACCGGAAATGACATTTTTCCTCAGGAATACACTCCAGTGCTGTCCTGGATTGACGAAGAAACAGGTGAAATCATCGCCACGGATGTCCATCCAGTATTCGAGTCAACAGGCACGTATACTCTCCATGTGGAATTTGTAGAAAATGGCTGTGTCACCACAATTGAAGAAGCGGTCCAAGTGCACTCTGATGTGGAGGTACTTGACTTGAGTGAAATGGTTCTCCCCAATGTCATCACCCCAGATTTCAGCGGCACCAACGATCGCTTTGCACCTTTTGTCCCCGGACGCGAAGACGTCAACGTTCTGCTGATGTTGGATTCCTATTACATCCAAGTTTACAATCGCTGGGGCGATGTTCTCTTTAAGAACGATGGCTTGCCACTGCAATGGGATGGCCGTGCAAATGGCAATTTGGTCGACCCTGGCTCATACATCGTCGCAGTGACTTACGAAACCACGTGCGGCGGGATTCAAAAAGGCGAACTGCGTACGACGCTCGAAGTGATTTACTGACCGCCAATGCGGCGAAGGAATGCTGCTTCGTCCATCAGAGGAACCCCCAAATTTTCAGCTTTTTTCAGCTTGCTTGGACCCATTTTATCTCCAGCAAGCACCAAAGTTGTTTTCGAACTAATGCTGCCTACCAATCGACCTCCATGGTTGGTGACTGCAGCTTTCGCCTCGTCTCGGGACATCGTTTCAAAGACCCCACTGACAACCACCACCTCTCCCTCAAGGGCATTGCCCATTGGTTTTTGCAAAGTGACCTCCATTCGAAGACCAGACATTTGAAGTCGACCTACCAAGTCGAGAAAAACTGGATCTCGGAAGTGACTGGCCACACTTTCAGCTACCGTTGGTCCAATTTCTTCCAAAGCCATAAGGTCTTCCACAGTGGTGGTTTTAAACGCTTCGATATGCCCGAGGGCCTTGGCAAGATTCTTAGCGACAGTTTCACCAACGTGGCGAATACCCAAACCAAATAGCACTCGCTCAAAGTCAATGGACTTGCTTGCATCTAGGCCCTTGAGCAAGTTGTCTGCCGATTTTTGGGCCATGCGCTCGAGTGGCAGCAAATCCTCCAATGTCAATGTGTACAGATCCGCAACATCCTGTATCAATCCCGCGTTGACCAATTGATTGACCGTTTCCTTACCTAGACCATCGACATTCATGGCTTTTCGGGAAATGAAATGATGAATGCGTCCTCGAACTTGAGCTGGACACTTGGATGAGTTGGTGCAATAATGCTGAGCCTCTCCATCTTTTCGGATCAAAGGGGCCTCACACTCTGGGCATACGTCCGGAAAGGAGATTGGCTTTGAAAACAAATCTCCTGAAGAAGAATCACCACCGTCCACGCCAACGATTTTGGGAATGATCTCACCTCCTTTCTCTACAAGTACAGCATTGCCTACACAGAGATTCAACTTGGCAATTTGGTCTGCGTTATGAAGTGAAGCATTTCTCACGATGGTTCCCCCCAGATGTACAGGATTCAAATCAGCCACTGGAGTGATTGCCCCTGTCCTTCCCACCTGAAACTTGACCCCTCGCAATGTTGTGCTCACACGTTCCGTCTCAAACTTGTATGCAAGGGCCCATCGGGGACTTTTGGCCGTCATCCCCAATCGCCTTTGTTGGTCGTAGCGATTGACCTTAATGACCAAACCATCAATGGCATAATCCAATTGATTTTTGGCTTCTTCCCAATACGCTACTGCACTCATGATGGCCTTGACACTTTTGACAACTTCGAGGCGGCGACCTTTTGGCGTTTTGAAGCCCCACATGGCCGCTGCTTGAACGGCGTCGCTGTGCGAATTGATGGCCAAGGCAGTCATGGCTTCCGCGTCGATGTTGTACAACATGCAATCCAGTGGGCGCGTCGCAACAACTGCACTGTCCTGCAACTTCAGCGTTCCAGCTGCCGTGTTTCTGGGATTGGCGAACTCGGGTTCTCCTGCCTCTCTGCGAGATTCGTTGAGGGATTCAAACCCAGGCCAAGGAAAAAAAATCTCACCCCGTATCTCCAATGAATCAGGAGCTCCGTCATTCAATTTTAGCGGAACAGTTTTGATGGTCGCAACGTTGGCCCTGACGTCCTCACCTGTAGTCCCATCTCCACGAGTCAAGGCTCTCACGAGTCGGCCTTTTTCATACCAAATGCTAATGGCTACACCATCGTATTTCAACTCGACGACAAACTCCACCTCCTCTCCCGGCAAACCAGCTTGAACGCGCTCCGCCCATTGGGCAACCTCCTCTGCGCTGTAGCTGTTGGACAAGGAAAGCATCGGCGATCGATGCGCCACCTTTTCAAACTTGTCTGTCAAATCTCCTCCCACGCGCTGGGTTGGTGACGTGGGATCGTTGAACTCTGGATGGGCCTGCTCAAGCACAGACAGCTCATGCAAAAGTGAATCAAACTCGCGATCGGAAATCACAGGCTCGGCCAGCACATAGTAGCGGTGATTGTGGGCGTGCAGCTCGTCCCTAAGTCGCTCAATTCTTGCACGGGCTTCCATGAGGTTAAGTTAACATACGCTGGGCCACGACATGACGTGGAAGTCCCTGCAAATCGGAAAGGATTTCCACGTTTGTCCAACCTTCACTTGTCGTGAGCATGTACCCAACTTCCTCTGCTTTATTCCAATGACATTCCAAACCAATCCATCCACGAGAAAGCAAAGCTCCCCTTTCACACCAGGCAACAAGCGCACGAAAAAAAACCAAGGGATCTTCATCTGGAACGAAAAGGGCCAAGGCAGGTTCATGTTCCGTGACTCTAGATTGCATGGTCGGTCGTTCTGAAGATGGAATGTAGGGGGGGTTGGACATCACCACATTGAAGGGGACCTCGGGTTGCTCAGCTTGCAGTGCATCGGCACAAACAAAATCCACATCCAGACGTGTAGACAACGCGTTGGTTCTCGCAACAACGAGCGCTTCTTCAGACAATTCATATCCGACCACATCCGCGCTGGGCAACCTCCGTTTCATCGCCAGGGCCATGCAGCCTGAACCAGTGCACCAATCGGCCACACGTCCTGGGTTGTCCAAACTTGAGACTTTATCCGACATCGCGGCTACCAACTCCTCAGTTTCTGGTCGCGGAATCAGGACATCTCGTGTCAGGTGCAGTTTTAATCCATCAAACCAAACTTCACCTAGGACGTACTGAATTGGCTCACCCGAGTTGAGTTTTTCCGCCAAAATGGCCAGGCGGTCCAATTGAGATTCATGCCAACGCATCTCCGAAACCAAGCGCTCACCTCTCCCTTGACCGCTGATGTGCTCCAAGAGCCATCGCGCCATGCCAGTTCGCTCATCTTCTTCCACTTCCGACAGGCGAGCGACCAACCAATTCGTGACCTCGGAATCTGAGTTTTCCCTCGGCCACGGCCCAATACCGCGACAAGATTTGGTTTTCATTCCTCGTCCAAGTTCGCTGCACGTACCAACAAATCCGCGGATGCCCGATTTGTGGCGAGAACTACATTGTGCACGTCGCATTGGCGCAGAAGCATGTTGACGTCGGGCTCGTGAGGGTGTTTACCCATGGGGTCACGAAAAAAAATAACCGCATCCAACTGTCCCTCCGTGATGCGAGCTGCAATTTGGGCATCTCCCCCGAGAGGCCCCGAGGCAAGGCACTCGATAGACAATCCGAGTTTTCGGATACGACCTCCAGTTGTCCCTGTTCCCATGAGCTTACGATGGCCAAACCAATCCGCGTGAGCCTGCACAAAGTCTACCAAGTCATCCTTCTTTCCATCATGAGCGATGAGTGCAACCCGTTTCATTTTCATGGAACCAAGTTAAGCCAGTCAACAAATGCTTGATGGTCATGGAAGCAAGCCAAATGACAAATCACTCCCAAGTCTGATTGTCAATCAAAACAAAAGTGCCTGACCTTGAGCGTCCTCAGGTTCGCCGTCCTCCGAGTGCGGCGCAGAGTCGCCTTGGCTTTCCTGATCCTTCGCACCTAAATCACCTTCTAAGTGAGGAGGCATGCTTGCATCTTTGTCCCGTTGCGCATCCGCATCTCGTGCGGCCTGCAACTCTCTTTCGTGGGCGCTCTCGAGCTCCTCAACAGGCGATTCGAGGGTGACCTCTGTAATGGGCAACCCGCTCAACTTGTTTCCAGTCGCCTTGATGCCTTTTACCGAAATGAAGCCTCTCAAGTCGATGATGTCGTCCTCTCGGTCCCGTGTGTGCTTGAAGCGCCGATTGTAACGGATGCGCACATGAGGGTGGTGCAAAGTTGAGGCCACCCAAAGTTTTGACTGCTTGTGATCTCCGATGAATCCTGTGGCATTTTTGGTAAACTCTGGAAGGAAGCGTTTGACATACCACTCTTCTTTTGCCCCTTCGTAATACACCGCTGAGACTGGCTTGTCCTCGTCAAAACGTTCAAGGTGAATCATTCGCTCGTCGAAGTGTATGCTTAAATCAAAGCCCGTAAATAGATATTCTCCACTGTTTAAAAGAACCAGAATTCTGTCATCGGGCTTGAAGTCGCCGAGAAATTTACCACGACCTTCAGCATTCAAGCGGCGAACAGACTCGTCGTACCAAACCTTTCTGGCACCCAACGTGCTGACCCCAGCCTCTTTCAGTTCAATCTTCCGGACCGAGAATTTGGATACCAAATTGCCACTTGCCCCGCGCCCCTTGATTCCGATGTCACTGAAATCAAGTTCAAATTTCACCTTTTTCAAACGAGCTTGGGCACGAAGAAATACTGTCACTACTTCAGCCTCACCGTTGGGATTGGCCGTGAAGTAAAGGATTTTCGACTTAGGTGTACCCTTGGTTATGGGGTATTCGCGATCGCGAGTAATTGAAGTGACATTGAATCGTTTGACCATGCTTCGGCCAGTGGCGCCATCGAGGTAAATCACGTTGTATGTAGTGCGTTTGTCCCCCTTCTTCCAAACAGCTGCGTAAAGCAAATCCTTGCCAAAGAAGGCCTTGCTCGAGACTTTACTTACTTGCATGATTCCATCCCGTCGGAACACGATGATGTGGTCAATGTCAGAACAGTCCCCCAGCAATTCTCCCTCAGAACGCTTCAGACCCGTGCCGACAAAACCTTCAGCCGGATTCCAATACAGCTTGGCATTCGCCACAGCGACCTTGCTGCGGTCGATGGACTCAAACGTGCGCAATTCCGTTTTTCGCTCGCGGCCCTTTCCATATTTGGTCTTGAGCTTCTTGAACCAATCGATGGCGTACTCCGTGAGATGTTCAAGGTGATGCTTGACCTGTTCAATGTCTCCTTCGAGGGAGGCAATCCGCTGATCAGCCTTGAGGCTGTCAAACTTTGAGATGCGCTT
>DCBH01000028.1:913-10441 GCA_002313415.1 Flavobacteriales bacterium UBA1112 | reverse complement strand
CCCTGATCTCTGTAAATCATACCTTTCATCCAATATGCTTCGTGATTCAAGGGTGCCTTTCGAAGGACATCATTGAGACGTTTGAACGCTTCAGGGTACTGCCTCAAATGGATGTGCATTTCTGCTCGACGAAGCAAGCAAGGGATGTGATCTGGGTCAGCGAGAAGGCAAGCATCCAGATGTTCAATGCAGGGCTCGAAGGCTTGTGTGAGATAGAGCGCATCCGCTTTTGCCGACCAAGCTGGTGCGTGGGTTGAGTCAGCTTCCAAGGCCAGATTAAGATCCAAAAGACCCTCCGTGATTCTTCCATTTCTCAAATGCCACGCAGCACGGCCGACATACCGACTTGGGTCCGCTGGATTTGTGACAATGTGGTCGCTCCAAAATTGAGCACTGTCCAGCAGGACTTCATGGCTGTCTTCAGGTACAACTTGGGTGTCTGAGCAGCCCACAAAAAACAAAACGAGGAGGCCAAAGGCCGCCCCGCTGTGCAATTGGGATTTCCACAATGTCATTTGAGCGCTCATGCAAAGGCCTCCTCTGGCATTGTCTCTTCTGCCTTGGAAGGCTGAATGGCTTCTTTGATTTTAGATTCAAGTTCATCCATGAGCTCCGGGTTGTCTGCGATGAGGTTTTTCACAGCATCTCTGCCCTGTCCCAGTTTGGTGTCTCCGTAAGAAAACCAGGAGCCACTCTTTTTGATGATGCCGTGATCTACACCAAGATCGATGATTTCCCCCGTCTTGGATACGCCTGCGCCATACATGATGTCAAACTCGGCGCGTCGGAACGGAGGCGCAACTTTGTTCTTCACGACTTTGACCTTGGTGCGGTTTCCTTGAACGGCGTCGCCATCTTTGATTTGCGTGGATCGACGAATGTCGAGACGAACAGAAGAATAAAATTTCAGTGCGTTTCCTCCCGTGGTGGTTTCCGGGTTGCCAAACATCACTCCGATCTTTTCTCGAAGTTGGTTGATGAACATGCAACAACATCCAGTTTTGCTAATGGTGCCTGTCAGCTTACGGAGTGCTTTGGACATCAGACGCGCCTGAAGGCCTACCGAGCTGTCGGACATTTCACCTTCGATTTCAGCGCGCGGTGTCAGCGCCGCTACAGAATCAATCACAAGCAAATCGATGGCCCCTGAACGGATGAGGTTGTCTGCAATTTCGAGTGCTTGTTCTCCATTATCCGGCTGCGAAATCAGCAGGTTTTCAGTGTCTACACCAAGATTCTCCGCATAGAATTTATCAAAGGCATGTTCTGCGTCGACAATGGCACAAATCCCACCTTGCTTTTGGCACTCTGCAATGGCATGAATGGCAAGGGTTGTTTTCCCTGAAGATTCAGGGCCATAAATTTCTACGACACGTCCTTTGGGGTAGCCACCGATGCCAAGTGCAAGGTCTAGGGTCAAACTGCCGCTTGGAATTACGTCTACTTTTTCGACGGCTTCGGCACCGAGCTTCATTACGGTACCCTTGCCATAGGTCTTGTCCAGTCGATCCATCGTCAACTGGAGCGCTTTCATTTTGTCTGTATTTACAGCCATGTTTTTGTGTTTTCAGCGAAGGTATTTGAGGGACTCCGTAATGGACTTACGGAGGAGGGGGCGTTTTGTCCACGGTGGACAAAAAACAATGAACGTCCACCCAAAATCAACCTTCAGGATGAAGGATTTCTTCTGCGTGTGCCTTCACCTTGGGTTTGGCAATGACCTGTTCCAGAACGCCGCGCTCATCGATGACGAATGTGGTTCGATGGGTGCCATCGTATTCTCGTCCCATGAACTTTTTCAATCCCCAAACACCATAGGCATTGTGGACACTGAGGTCTTCATCGCAAAGAAGATCAAATTGCAGCTCAAATTTTTCAATGAATTTGAGGTGTGACTTCGCAGGGTCTTTGCTCACTCCTAAAATCGTATATCCTTCATTCGCAAGCTGCGCAAAATTGTCGTTCAAATTGCACGCCTGGGTCGTACAACCGGGCGTATTGTCCTTGGGATAGAAGTACAACACAAGTTTTGAACCTTTGAATTCTTCAAGCGTACGGATGTTGCCTTTCTGGTCTTCAACGGAGAAGGAAGGAGCTTGGTCTCCGACTCGAAGTGGGGAAATCGTTTTTGCCATATCTCAAAGAACAAGCGAATGCCTGCGAGGTTTGCCAACTCTGCGTCCTAATTTTCCCCTCTGTGTCCACAAGTTCGCCCACATCCCCAACCTTTGTCGAGGTGGTATTGCCTTTGGCATTGCCTAAAACCTTGACATACAAATGGTTTTTGTCTCATGACGAAGACCCTGTGGTGGGAATACGGGTGGTGGTCCCGTTGGGACACAAAAAATCGACGGGGGTCATTTGGGATGTGCACCACACCCCACCTGTGGGATACGTGGCCAAAGAAGTCGAAGCGATTGTTGACGACGCACCAGTATTGACCCATCTCCAGAGAGACATGTTTGCTTGGATGGCGACCCATTACATGTGCTCTCTTGGGGAGATGGTTGGGGCTGCGTTGCCGTCTGGCATGAAGCTCGAGAGCACCACGCGTATTGTTTTGCATCCCGACGCGGCAGACACGTCGGAATCTGGTTTGGATGACCAAGCGATGATGTTGCTGGATGCGTTGCATGTGCGCGAGGACATGGGAATTCGAGATTGTGCTGAATTGTTGGGCATCAAGCATCCCCAGCGCGCAATTCGAACATTGCTTCAGCGCGGTTTGGCACTGGCAAAGGAGGAATTGAAAGAGCGCATCAAACCCAAGCGCATCAGCTGGGTGCGAATCGCAGATGGCGTGACAGAGGAAGAGCTTTCAGCGGCCCTCACTTGGGCTGCAGTGAAGGCTGTGGCGATGGAGCGTTTGTTGCTCATCGTCATAGATGAAAACGAACTGCCCAAGGTGCAAGCTCAAAAGCGCAGTCGTACGGATGCGTCCACAGTTCAAAAGTGGGTAGAACGAAACATTTTGGTTGTCGAGGAGCGTGAGCCAGCAAGACCGAATAAGCCGGGCACTGCAAAGATGCCCGTGCTCTCTGAGGAACAAGCCAAGGCCTACAACGCTGTACATGCAGGGCTCGTATCTAAAAAGCCCGTTCTGTTGCATGGTGTGACTGGTTCGGGCAAGACAGAGATTTACACGCATTTGATCGCCGAAGTGCTTTCGGCGGGCCAACAAGTCTTGTTTTTGGTGCCTGAGATCGCGCTGACAACTCAGCTTATCGAGCGCTTGCGCCGGTTTTTTGGAGACGTAGTGCACGTTTACCACAGCCGGTTTTCGGACCGAGAGCGCACAGAGACATGGATGACGGTGCTTCATCCAAAGGGTGGTCAACTTGTCGTAGGCGCACGTTCTGCAGTTCTCTTGCCCTTGCCAAAGTTGGGGTTGGTTGTAGTCGATGAGGAACATGAGTCGAGTTTCAAGCAAAACGATCCCGCTCCGAGATATCACGCGAGAGATGTTGCTTTGTGGATGGCGGCGAAGCAGCACATCCCTCTTGTGCTGGGCTCGGCCACTCCCGCAGTGCAGACGCAGTGGCTTGGAGATCAGGGACAAATTCAAGTTGTCCAGTTGACAGAGCGCTTCGGAGGTGCCATGCTTCCAGAGATTTTTCTGGCTGATTTGCGAAAAGAACACAAGCAAAGAAGCATGCGCGGGGGATTCAGTAAAATGCTGCGCGACGAGATGGAAGCAACGCTGAACGAAGGGAGGCAGATTATTCTGTTCCAGAACAGACGTGGTTATGCTCCTGCTTTTCAATGTTCACAATGTGGACACGCCGCTCTTTGCGAACGATGTGACATTCCTCTAGTGGTGCACAAAACATTGGGAGGGCTTCATTGCCACCACTGCGGATATCACGAGCGTCCAGCGCCGAGTCAATGTATATCCTGTGGCAGCACTGCTCTGAAGGCTCAAGGTTTGGGGACAGAGAGAATTGAGGAGGAGCTTGCAGATTTGTTTCCCACTGCAAGGGTAGCGAGAATGGATTTGGATTCCACCCGGAAGAAGACGGCTCACGCGAAGATGTTAGATGCCTTCGCCAACCTCGAGTACGACATCCTCGTAGGTACGCAAATGGTCAGCAAAGGTCTCGATTTTGCTCACGTGGGCTTGGTGGGTGTGATTTCGGCTGATCGGATGCTCACTTATCCTGATTTTCGTTCGTTTGAACGGGCATATCAAATGCTAACGCAGGTGGCAGGGCGCGCTGGAAGATCTGGAGAGGGGGGTAGGGGGAAAGTCATCATACAGTCCTTCAGTGCGGATCATTGGTTGCTTCACCACGTCGTGGATCATGATTACAAAGCCTTGGTCCGTCGCGAGCTTGTTGAACGTCAAACCTATGCATATCCTCCCTTCGTGCGCATGGTCCGATTGACACTGAAACACGGGGATGTTCGACGCGTAGAAGCAGGTGCTGGTGTTCTTGCGGCTCGCTTACAACAACGATTTGGAGAGCGAGTGTTGGGTCCGGATACGCCTGCCCTGTCGCGCATCAACGACCAACACATTCGTCAAATCACCTTGAAGTTTGAGCGAGAGCTGCCGCCTTCGCAGTACCGTCCCTTTTTGAAGGCGGATCTCGAAGAGTTCAGTGCTGATTCTCGTTGGAAACGCCTTCGTGTCAAAGTTGACGTGGATCCCTCCTGAATCTGGATGAGGAACAATTCATCGCATTGTCCCGCGTTTGAATGTGGTCCGCCATGTTGAATACGTGGCATTGGTGGGCTTGAATATGATTTCCAGCAGCGTTGCCTGTCCAGCCCACTTGCCGAGTGTGTCCCAGGTCCATGTCACTCGTCCTGTTGACTGGATGGAACGGTCGCTCGTCCCCAAAATGCGACCTGTCAAGTCAAGCCCCCGGACCATCCAAACACCTGGCGTGGAGGATTGGAGGACCAAGCCCTCGGAATCCATGATTGCTCCTGCTTGTGGAATGTTCACAAGGCGTATCTCGGCGGTATTTTCAAGATTTCCGAAATAGACGGTGTTGTTTCCGCTGCATGCAACCGCAAAACGGTCTTCAGCCGAATTGACGCTGAGGTCGGCTGGGTTGCTGATCGAATTTCCTTGAACGAGAGTTTCTGAAAGCCACTCGCCTTCTGTCGTTGGATCGGGTGAGAATCTCGTGATGCGCTGAGGATTCCATGAACTGACAACGAGCGATTCATTGGCCCAGTCCACGCCGTCACAATTGCTCAGGCCTGTGCCATCAATCAACGTCGTGACAGCACCTGTCGCGATGTCAACTTGAAGGATGTCGGCATTGCCGTACCAATTGACCACGGTGGCGATTCCATTTTTGATGGTCACCCCATTGGGGGTTGTCCCTGTATTGGATACGAGAGTCGTAACGGTCATGTTCGAAGGGTCACTGACATCGACTTTGAGCAAACGCCCTAAACTAAAATCACTGACCACCAGAAGGTCTCCTTGGGTGCTGCTTTCGCTGCCCATGCCATTCAAAAAGCCAGCACCTGGAGGTGACAACGAGCCCAGTTCGTTGCCAGTCACCACGTCATACGCATGGATGACATTGCTTTGAATTGCAAAAAGTGTGGTCCCCAACACTTCCATGCCATGCGTGGCTCCACCGTTTCCAAAAGTGCTCCAAGTGACACCTTCGTCATCGGTGACTAAAATGCTACTCCCATTGCTTACCAACCATCGATTGCTGTTGGGTTCGTACTCGGCAGCCTCAATGGAGGAAAGGGTCTGGGCGAGAGCGTGGCCTGTCAAAAAAGCTGTGCAGGTCAACAAGGACCATCGGATGAGAAACGGAAGCATGGACATGAAATGAAATGATTGCGAAACGTGATCGGCATCACGAAAGTTGGAAGGTAGGATGTCGAGGTAACGGTCAATGCGGATGTCATTCATTCGTGGTCAATTCTTCTGTGGTATATCTAGACCATGTTCTTGCCGCCATGACGTAAAACACGGTGAAAACGGCCATTGATGCCACTCCATACCAAACTGCTCCTGACCATTCCGGTGGATTGAGTCCCAATTCACGAGCACGTTCCGCCGAAGCTCCGTCGGTTAATCCGTGGGTCACTTTCCATACCCGGTAGAGTTGATTTTTGACCAAAGTTGTACTTGCAAATCCCACCACCGGTGCCAAGATTAACCAGCCTTGGAACCAGCGTTCATACTGCTGACGCATGCTTATCCAATTCATGGTGCCGGTCTGTTTCGATGCCCAAATATCGAGCTGCCCACGCGCACCATTGTGCTTCCATTTTCTACCGCGACAGGCCAGTCTCCACTCATTCCCATGCTCAAAATACCCCAAGAACTTCCCCTCGCTTTTGCGACTTTTCCGAGTTCCAATCCAACCTGCGTGTGGAGCGATGAAAGTGATTCAAATTCTCGTCTAATTTGATCTTGATCATCTGTCAGGGTCGCCATCCCCATCAATCCCAGGGGCCGAAGATTGGGGTAGTCTTCCCATTTTTTTGAATCCGCCAAGTGGTGCAATTCTTCAGGAGCAAATCCGAATTTTGTGGATTCCTTGGCAATGTGGACTTGAAGCAAAATGTCGATTTGTCGTTCAATTTTGGCAGCTTCCTTTTGCAGAACCTGAAGAACTTTTAATCGATCGACTCCGTGAACGAGATGCACGAATGGAAGAAAGTCTTTGATCTTGTTTGTCTGGATGTGGCCGATCATGTGCCAGCGAATGTCTGTGGGCAGGCGACTCGCTTTGCCAACGAGTTCCTGGACCCGATTTTCTCCAAAGTCCCGATGTCCTGAATGATAAGCCTCCATCAGATCGGCATCGGGTTTGGTTTTGCTGACGGCCACCAGTGTAACCTCACTCCCGCCTTTTGAGGCGGCTTCGGCAAGCTGGTTTTTCAAGCTTTTCAGTCGTTGGGTCAGTGATGGCGCACTCATCATGACTCAAATTCATAAATGAACAGGGCACTTCGGATTTTGGGTTCAATCCAAGTGCTTTTCGGGGGCAGGGTGCGGTTTTGGTCGGCAACCTGACGGACTTGTCCAAAGGGGATGGGATGCATGACGATGAGCACGCGGTCAGGGTGAGCTTTTGCTCGGCTATTCCAGCCTTGGTTGGGCCTAGCTGTTTCGGGCAAGTGTTCGAGACGTATGTCGTTCCGCGCGTCTTGAATGCCGAGGATCTCCTTGAGCAAATGCACGTCGATAAAGTCGGCGTCGGTCACCTCTTTGCTCTCGGTACTTCGGGTGATTTTCCATGACTTTTCCTGGAAGTGAACCACAAGGTTACCAGGTTTCGAAGGTTCGTAGTGCTCAGAATTCAGCGAACTCATCTGACATTGGGGCATGTTGTGAAGCGCAGATTCGAATTCTGTGACGGTCAGGTTGACTCCCGTGATTTCCTTTTGAAACCCGAGGTTGACAAGGTCTTTTTCAGGGACGACATAGGCCAAGATTTGCCCTGTACCTGGCAATTCAGGATGTGTTTCCGCCAGATGTTGCGAAGAGGCGAGACGGTGATGACCATCGGCCAGATACAAAGTTTCACACTTACCACATGTTTTGGTCAGACGTGAGCCCAAGTCGCTCGCAGCAGAAATCCGCCATATTTCGTGCCGAATGCCGTCTGTAGTAGTGAAATCTGTATGAGGCGTTGTGGTTAAAATTTCTTTGAACAAGTGGTCAGTATCTTGAGAAGAGGGATCATCGTCAGTCCGCGCACACAGGATGGGCTCTGCGTGAAATCCAGTCCGCTCAAGGAAAGAGGCAAACAGGTTCTCTCTGGCTTTCAAGGTTTGCTCGTGCGTTTTTAGTCCACCTTGGCCACACAATCCAAGATCAAGAGTGCATACCATGCCAGTGCACGAATGAGACGGGGTCGACTGGCGATATAGGTACCACTCGGCTTCTGGAGCTTCTTCAAGCCATCCCTGGGATTTGAAGGCTTGATAGCCAAGCTTCACCTCATCAAAAAAAGCAACCGAGCCTCGTGGGGTTTTTACAGCACGAGATACATCGGGGTTGATGACTTGGATGTACGAGTAAGGATTGTACCTCAATTTGTCTTGAAGCTCCGCGGGGCTGTAACTCAAGTAGGAACGGGACGCCACCAAATGCGCCATGTGCCGTGGTGGAGTCACCGCTGCAAAAGGCTGCAAGAGGTTGCGTGTCAAGGTCATGTCAAAGCGGCGATTTGCGCAGCAAGCTCAAGACCAATTCTGTCTTGAGCTTCTAAAGTAGCAGCACCAATGTGCGGTGTGAGCGCGATTTTGTTGTGTGCCAAAACATCTGCGCGTGGTGCAGGCTCCCCAACAAAAACGTCGAGCCCGGCTCCAGCCAAATGTCCGGAATCCAATGCGCTCATCAAGGCATCTTCATCAACAGATCCCCCTCGAGCTGCATTGACCAAGAAAGCACCCCTTTTCATGGTTGCAATTTCCTTGTCGCCAATCACAGCGCTTCCATCTGATTGAGCTGGGACATGAACACTCACCATGTCGGAATTCTTGAGCAGCTCGTTCAAATCAAGTCGAGGACAATCGACAGAGATGGTTTGGCCTCCCACGGTCAACTCTACTGTGCCGTCAGAAACGAAAGGGTCGTGCGCCATTACATTCATCCCACAGCCCAAAGCGTACGAGGCGAGCGAACGGCCGATGCGCCCAAACCCAACAATCCCTAGCGTTTTTCCACGCAATTCCGCCCCTTTGCCAAATGCTTTTTTCAAATTCTTGAATTCTTTGGCGCCGCGTGAGGGCATTTGACGGTTGCTGTCGTAGTGGTGACGTGCCAAGCTGAAAAGGTGGCCCATGACCAATTCGGCGACACTTTGCGAGGAGGATGCGGGTGTGTTGAATACGGTTAGGCCTTGATTTCGAGCGTATTCCACATCAATGTTGTCCATCCCAACACCCCCTCGGCCAATGAATTTGAGGCTAGGGCATGCGTCAATGAGGGGCTGCCGCACTTTCGTGGCGGACCGCACGAGGATTCCGTCTATGGCTTGGTCTTGAATGAATTTTTCAAGTTGGTCTGCTTCGACGAAGTCTGTGTACAGGTTGTGACCTGCGTCTCGAAGTGCTTGTTCACCGGATGGGCTTATGCCATCGTTGGCAAGTATGTTCATGGTAAAAGGGAAAGGAAGATTGTCCGGAAAAATTAGCCGTGGGTGCGTTCAAATTCACTCATTACATCCACAAGCACCTGGACGCTGCTTAGTGGAAGGGCATTGTACATGGAGGCACGGTAACCACCGACACTTCTGTGGCCTTTGAGACCGCTAATGTTCGCAGCGTTCCACAGTTGGTCAAAGGATTCTGCGTGATGGTTGTCGTTTAATCGAAAAGTCACATTCATGTGGGATCGGCTGTCTACCCGGGCGTGGCCTGAGAAAAGAGCATTGCGGTCGATTTCAGCGTAGAGAAGGGCAGATTTGGCTTCGTTTTCTCTTTGAATTGCTGGGACACCCCCACGGGCCTTAAGCCAACGTAAAGTGAGCATCGTGGTGTAAACGGAAAATACAGATGGCGTATTGAACATGCTGTCCTTTCCAATGTGGACTT
>DCBH01000028.1:0-533 GCA_002313415.1 Flavobacteriales bacterium UBA1112 | reverse complement strand
TCTACAGCGTACATCACCGCACCTGCAGGCCCCATGTTTTTTTGAACCCCTCCGTAAATCAATGCGAAAGGTTCGGCATTGAAGGTGCGGCTCAAGATGTCTGAGCTCATGTCCGCGACCAAGGGCACGTTACTCGATGGCATTTGTTTGTATTGCGTTCCAAAAATTGTGTTGTTGGTGGTGATGTGGAGGTAAGCATTCGAGTCGTCGACGTTACCCACTGGAGGAATGTGATCGTAGTTGTTTTCTTTGGACGAGGTGACCACATCAACATCTCCAGCATGCTTGGCCTCTTTGATGGCTTTGGCCGACCATGTCCCGGTATCGGCGTAAGCGGCTCGTCCTCCGACAGGCAAAAGATTCATGGCAGCCGTCAGAAATCCCAAACTCGCCCCACCCTGAAGATAGAGGACCTCAAAGCGATCGGGCAAGGACAGCAATTCTTTCGTCAATTCGCGGCATTCTTCCATGGTCTCCACAAAAGCCTTGCTTCGATGTGACATTTCAATGAGGGACAGTCCCTGACCATCCCA